>JACRHQ010000083.1 GCA_016217585.1 Candidatus Omnitrophota bacterium
CCTTCTGCTGCACCCGGCTCCAGAACGTGCTGCCGGTCTTCCCTTCCGGGTACATCACCGAGGCGGTGATCTGCTTGAGCATGTAATCCTGCGCCAGAAGGTCCCGGCCCATTTCCGTGTAGCCGAACCGCTCGGGGATGATGTTCGCCCGCTCGTACGGCGAGAGGTTGACCCAGAGTTCTTCTTCCGGCACCGTCAGCGAGGCGAGAAAATATTTCATGAGCTTCTGCGATTCGGTTTTAAGCTCATCGCCCGCCAGGTTGGTGTCGCCGGAATTGACGATAAAAGAAAACTTCAAAGGGTCGTCGGGGTTGATCGTAATCCCTTTAATATATAACGGCGTGAAATTTTCGCTCATGGGGACCATCGAGCCCGGGGCGGGCAGGTTCAGCCCGGACGGCGCGGCCCCCTGGGCGAAGACGGCAACGGGTTGAACAATCAAACTAATGGTGAATGTTATTGCGGTGGAGAGGGACAGAACGCGACGGGACAGACCGGGACGTCTTCGGCTGAAGAGACGGATTACCATGGCTTAATCCTCCGAATATAAAATTTTGAAAGAGAGGAAACGCTTCCCCTTATAGAAGGCATAGTAAGAATAACATATTTCATACCACAAGACAAGGATGGGACTGGCGACGATACGATTCGCTTTATTCCGCCAGTTCCGAGGAAAGGTATTCCCGGTTCATCCGGGCGATGGTCGAGACGCTGATCCCTTTGGGGCAGGCGGCCTCGCATTCGTAGTGGTTGGAGCAGTTGCCGAAGCCCTCGGCGTCCATCCGGGCGACCATCCCGCGCACGCGTTCTTTCGCCTCGACCCGGCCTTGGGGCAGGAGGCCGAAGTGACTGACCTTCGCGCCGACAAAAAGCATCGCCGATGCGTTGGGGCAGGCGGCCACGCACGCCCCGCAGCCGATGCAGGCCGCGGCGTCCATCGCCGTCTCCGCGTCCTGGCGCCGGACGGGGACCGTGTTGGCCTCCGGCGCCGACCCGGTCTTGACCGAGATAAACCCGCCCGCGGCCATGATCTGGTCAAAGGCCGAACGGTCCACCACCAGGTCTTTGACAACGGGGAACCCCCGCGCGCGCCAGGGCTCGATGGTGATCGTGTCGTTGTCCTTGAAACGGCGCATGTGCAGCTGGCAGAGCGTCGTCTTGTCCATCGGCCCGTGGGGCCGGCCGTTGACGACCGCCCCGCACGCGCCGCAGATCCCTTCCCGGCAATCGTGGTCGAAGGCGACGGGCTCTTTGCCTTCCTTGATAAGCCGCTCGTTGACGACGTCCAGCATCTCCAGAAACGACATGTCCGTGTCGATCCCCTCGGCCTTGTAAACCTCGAAACGGCCTTTGTCCTGCGTGCCTTTCTGGCGCCAGACGTGGAGAGTGAGATTGATTGTTTTAGCCATATTCTCCTGAGGTCACCATGTCACCAGTCACCACGTCACCCGGTTTTTTCTGGTGACTTTGTGTCCTTGTGACCTATTTGTAATTTCTCGTTGCCAAATGGACTTCTTCAAACGCGAGCGGTTCTTTGTGCAACACCGGTTCCCGGCCCGCGCCCTTGAACTCCCAGGCCGCGACGTAGGCGAAGTTCGCGTCGTCGCGCAGGGCCTCGCCTTCAGGGGTCCGGGATTCCTCGCGGAAATGCCCGCCGCAGGATTCCTTGCGCTCGAGCGCGTCCCGGACCATCAGCCCGGCGAACTCGAGAAAATCCGCCACGCGCCCCGCGCGCTCAAGGGTCTGGTTAAATTCCTCGCCGCTGCCGGGGACGAGCAGGTTGCGCCAGAATTCCTCGCGGATCGCCGGGATCTTTTTCAGGGCCTCTTTTAACCCGTCCTCGCGCCGGGACATCCCGCATTTCTCCCACAACAGCCGGCCCAGTTCCCGGTGAAACTCATCCGGCGTTTTCTTGCCGTTGATCTTCAAAAGGTCCCCCGTGCGCCGGACCGCGGCTTCCCGGGCCTCGCCGAACGCCGGGTGTCCCGTGTCCGCTTTTCCCGGCGGCTGGACCGCCAGATAATCGCCGATCGTGTACGGTAAAATAAAATACCCGTCGGCAAGCCCCTGCAGCAGGGCGCTCGCGCCCAGGCGGTTGGCGCCGTGGTCGGAGAAATTCGCCTCGCCGAGGACGAAAAGCCCCGGGAGGTTGCTCATCAGGTTGTAATCGACCCACAGCCCGCCCATCGTGTAATGCGGGGCCGGGTAAATCATCATTGGTTCTTTGTAAGCGTCCATGCCCGTGATACGCTCATACATCTCAAAAAGGTTGTCGTATCGCTCGCGGATAACGTCGCGGCCCAGGCGCCCGAGGGATTCGCCCAGGTCCAGGTAGACCGCGTGGCCCGTCGGGCCAACACCCTTGCCCTGGTCGCACTGCTCTTTGGCGTTGCGCGAGGCCAGGTCCCGCGGGACAAGGTTGCCGAAGGCCGGGTATTTGCGTTCCAGAAAATAATCCCGCTCGTTTTCAGGGATCGCGGACGGCCGGCGGCTGTCGCCCTTGTTTTTCGGCACCCAGACGCGGCCGTCGTTGCGCAGGCTCTCGCTCATCAGGGTCAGCTTCGACTGGTAATCCCCGTGCACCGGGATGCACGTCGGGTGGATCTGCGTGTAACAGGGGTTGGCGAAGAAAGCGCCTTTTTTGTGCGCGCGCCAGACCGCCGTCACATTGCTCGCTTTAGCGTTGGTGGAAAGATAAAAGACGTTCGCGTAGCCGCCGGTCGCCAGGACAACCGCGTCGGCCGCGTGGGCGCTGATCTTGCCGGTCAACAGACACCGCGTAATAATCCCCTTGGCTTTGCCGTCGACAACGACGTGGTCGAGCATTTCCGCGCGCGGATGCATCGTGACCGTCCCCTTGCCGGCGTCCTTCATCAAGGCGCTGTACGCGCCCAAAAGAAGCTGCTGGCCGGTCTGCCCCCGCGCGTAAAAGGTGCGCGAGACCTGCGCCCCGCCGAAAGAGCGGTTGTCCAGGTAGCCGGAATATTCGCGGGCGAAGGGCACGCCCTGGGCGACACACTGGTCGATGATGCCGTTGCTGACTTCCGCGAGGCGGTACACGTTGGCCTCGCGCGAACGGAAATCCCCGCCCTTGATCGTGTCGTAGAACAAACGGTAAACGCTGTCGCCGTCGTTGGGATAGTTTTTGGCCGCGTTGATCCCGCCCTGGGCCGCGATGCTGTGGGCCCGGCGGGGGCTGTCCTGGAAACAAAAGGCATCGACGTTGTACCCGCGCTCGGCGAGCGAGGCGGCCGCCGAGGCGCCGGCGAGCCCCGTCCCGACGACGATCACGCGGTACTTGCGCTTGTTGGCCGGGTTGACCAGCCTGATTTTATTTTTGTGGCTGGTCCACTTGTCTTTTAATGGTCCGGCCGGAATTTTAGCGTCAAGCATCGGGTATCTCTCTACTCTCCGGTTCTCTACTTAAATGCTCCAAAAGACAACTGCACGTACACGGGGATCGAGCTGTACGCCAGCGCGATCAAGATCCCCAGACCGTTGCTGACCCGGCGCACGGCCGGCAGACGGTGCTCCCCGACCAGCCCAAAGGTCTGGATAAAACTCTGGATGCCGTGGCTCAGATGCGTGCCGACGGCCAGCATCGCGGCGATATACAAGACGCCGTGGACAGGATTGCCGAGGGAATTGTACACCACACCGAACAGGCCGTAGCCGCGGCCGTCGGGCAGGATGCCGGCCGGGCCGGCGCGGTCGACGAACGTCAAATCCCGCAGGTGCCAGATGACGAAGGCGACGATCGCCGCGCCCGTCCAGGGCATCAGCCGCGAGGCGAACGACCCCCCGGCGGCACTATGCCCCTGCCGGTATCCGACCGGTCTGGCCCGGAGGTTCTCGAGGACAAGCCGCGCGGTAGCGTCCAGATGGACCAGGAACACGGCCAGAAGCGCCGCCTCAACAAAATACAGCCCCGGGCGCAGGCCCGCGAGCTTTCGGGCGTAACCGTTGAAGGCCTCAGGGCCGCCGTAGATGAACAAATTGCCGGCGAGGTGGGCGACGACGAACAAGATCAGGAACAACCCCGTGGCGGCGACCACCTGTTTCTTATCGATGGAAGATTTAACGCGGTTCATTGTTTCGGATTATAACACATCCCGTTTTGTTTTTAGAAAACATTCACTGTTTTTTATACAATCCGACCAGTTCGGTCTTCTCGAGGATATGGCCCCGCATCGCCTGTTCCAGGGCCTGCTTCGAGGGCGTCCCCTTAAACGACAGCTGGGCGTCCAGCGCGTACAACTTGAAAAAATACCGGTGCGTGCCCGAAGGCGGACACGGCCCACCGTAGCCGGTTTTGCCAAAACTGGTGATTCCCTCCATCGCGGGAAGGGGGGTCGCGGGAGACGCGGGGTCCCATGGCGCAAGGTTCGGGATCATGTTCTCTTGTATCTCTTTTATATGCGGCGTGATATTCCACACCGTCCAATGAACCCATGTCCCCATCGGCGCGTCAGGGTCGTCCATAATCAAGGCAAGACTTTGGGTCCCCTCCGGTATCCCTGTGATCGCCAGCGGCGGATTGATGTCCTCTCCCTGGCAGGTGTACTTCCTGGGAATCATTTGATTGTGCTCAAAGGCAGGGCTGGTTAATTTCATAGCGACCTCCGCATTAAGTATCCGGTCGCCGCCCAGCCAGGACATGCTTACGGTCAGCGCCAGAGTTAAAATAAATTTATTCATTGAAGATACCCGTGATCAAAAGAATTCGATATCCTTGACGACCTTTTTGATATTGTCAAAATCCTTGTCGTTATGAAGCAACTTGAGACGGTGTTCCCGGGCGACCTGGACAATGAGGCAGTCGATCGTGCTACGAACCGCGATGCCTTCTTTCCTGCAGAGAAAATAAATATGGGCGGCCTGGGCGTAAGATTCTTTCTCGTCCTGAGGAGCGTAAATCGTAAAGGTGTCCAGGTATTTCTTGAGGGTGTCAAAATCCTTTTGAGTTGCCGAACCCTGCAACAATTCCTGATAGATATGGCCGGTGATTCCAAAGGGGATATTAAACTCGAGAATCGTATTGAACTTCGAGGATTGCGTACCGCTTTTGTCTTTTAAGAAATCGATAAGAATTGAAGTGTCCACTAAAACCATTTTCACGCCTCACGCAGGGCCTTGTAATCGTAGCCTTTGTGAAATGAGATCTTCCCTTTCAGCTTGCGGATATCAAGGCGGCTGTGATTGCGGATAAATTCTTTAAGGGCGATGGTGACGAGATCCTTTTTTGTACGCATCCTTGAGACCTTCAGGGCCTTGGCGACCAGGCTGTCGTCCAGAACGATATTTGTGCGCATATCTATACACCTCCTTATACACATAAGATACCACAAATTCAGGAATGTTCAAGCTCATTCTTTCTTTTGCTCGATTCAGTTCTCTTCCTGATACTTCTCCTTTAACGCCTCGACGACGTGGATGTCCGCGAGGGTCGTGACATCCCCCAGGGCACGGCCTTCGGCGATGTCGCGTAAAAGCCGGCGCATGATCTTGCCGCTGCGCGTTTTGGGCAGTTCCGCCGTGAAAATAATCTTTTGCGGCCGGGCAATGGGTCCGATTTTCCTGGCCACGTGGCCTTTAAGGATTTCATCCGTTTCGGCGCCGGCTTTACCGCCTTCCTTGAGGGTCACAAACGCGGCGATCGCCTGCCCCTTGATCTCGTCGGTAATCCCCACGACCGCGGATTCCGCCACGCTGGGGTGGTCGACCAGGGCGCTTTCGACTTCCATGGTGCTGATATTGTGTCCGGCAACGAGCATGATGTCATCCACGCGGCCCAGGAGCCAGAGATAGCCGTCGGCGTCTACTTTCGCCCCGTCGCCCGCAAAGTACGCGTCGTTGAAGCGGCTCCAGTACGTTTTCTGGTAACGCTCGTCGTCGCCGTAAATCCCGCGCAGCATCGCCGGCCACGGGCTTTTGATCACCAGGTACCCGCCGCCTTCCTGGACCGGCTTTCCCTCTTCCGTGACGACCGCGGCCTCAATGCCCGGCAAAGGTTTGGTCGCCGAACCGGGTTTAAGTGTCGTCACGCCTGGAATGGGTGAAATCAAAATACAGCCTGTCTCGGTCTGCCACCAGGTGTCGACAACCGGACAGCGGCCTTTGCCGATGTGCTGATGATACCACACCCACGCCTCGGGGTTGATCGGTTCGCCCACGCTTCCCAAAAGCCGCAGGCTCGACAGGTCGCGGCCGTCGGGCCACTGCGTCCCCCAGCGCATGAAGGTGCGGATCGCCGTCGGCGCGGTATAAAAAATCGTCACTTTGTATTTTTCGATGATCTTCCAGAACCGGTCGCGCTCGGGATAATCCGGTGAGCCCTCGTACATGACTTGCGTGGCGGCATTTGACATCGGACCGTAAACGATATAGCTGTGGCCGGTGACCCAACCGACGTCGGCGGTGCACCAGAAGATGTCTTCAGGTTTCAGGTCAAAGACCATGCGGGTCGTCGCGTAAACGCCGGTCATGTAGCCGCCGGTCGTGTGGACAATGCCTTTGGGTTTACCCGTCGTGCCGGAGGTGTACAAAATATACAGCATGTCCTCGGCGTCCATCGGTTCGGGCTCGCAATAATCCCGCGCCTTGTCCACGAACTCGTGGTACCAGAGGTCGCGGCCGCTTTTCATCGGGATATTTTGCCCGGTCCGCCGGACAACCAGAATATGCTGAATCGTCGGACATCCCGCGGCCGCCTCGTCCGCGGGTTCCTTCAGGGGAACTATTTTCCCCCGCCGGTATCCGCCGGCGGCGGTGATGATCAGTTTGGCCTGTGCGTCCTTGATGCGCTCCTTGAGGGAATCCGCGCTGAACCCGCCGAAGACGACCGTGTGCACCGCGCCGATCCGCGCGCAGGCAAGCATCGCGAAAACGGCCTCGGGGATCATCGGCAGATAGATCGCGACCCGGTCGCCTCTGGCAACGCCGAGGCCTTTGAGGACATTGGCGAGCTTGTTGACCGACTTGTAAACATCCTCATAAGTCAACGTTTTCGCATCTCCAGGTTCACCTTCCCAGAGGATGGCGGTCTTGTTGCCCAATCCCTTTTTGATATGACGGTCCAGGCAATTGTAGCTCGCGTTGAGCTTGCCGCCGACGAACCACTTCGCGAACGGCAGATGCCAGTCGAGGACCTTGTCCCATTTCTTGAACCAGTCGAGCTCGCCCGCCCATTGGGCCCAGAAGCCCTCACGGTTTTTGGCCGCTTCAGCATAAATCGATTCGTCACGAATCAGGGCCTTACGCTTGAACTCGTCGTTCGGGGGAAAAATACGGTTCTCTTCCAGGAGAACATTGACCGTTTCGCGTTTGGTCTGATTCGCTTGTTTCGTCATGCCTGCTCCTCCCTGGATTGGATTAAAACCCGAAGCACAAAACAAATTTTAAAAGTTGAAAAAAGTTACAAAAGGTTGAAAGACGTTGGAAAACGTTAAAAGTTTCTTGAGGTTACTTTTGTTGCAACCTTTTCCAACGTTCTTCCTCTTGCAACCTCTTCAAACCTCCTCCAACCTTTTTTAACCTTCATTGGCGAGTCAGCCTCTGGCTGACGAATTTCGAATTTAACGAATAAGGTCCCATAGGTTCCTGAATTAGCCGTGCTTGGCCGTTTTTAGAAGCTCGAAAAAATCATTTCTATTGAGATGCCCGCCGGCGTTGCCCGTGGGCTGGCCGAACGGCCTCTTGCCAGGATATCCACTTTTGATCATTTTCAAAATAATCTCTTTACAACCGGAGGCACGTCAAAAATCCGCCAAACGCACCGGCTGGCGGCGCGGCCCCCACGTGCCGGGTCTGTCGTCAAAATGTCCCGCACAAACGGCCCCGCAGCGCGCGCACTTGTTTTTGTCTTTGAGGTTGTACGCGCCCAGCTGATACCAGTCCCGCTCGATCAGGACTTCGCCGCAACTGTGGTAGTAAGTGCTGGACCC
>JACRHQ010000084.1 GCA_016217585.1 Candidatus Omnitrophota bacterium
CATTCTTAAATCGTCTCCGAACTGTCGAAGAAAGGCAATAGACAACGCCGAGAATCACAATGACCCAACAGTAAAACTTTATTTTGTAATTTTGATATTGTCAATTGTTTGTGATTTGTGATTTGGAATTTGTTCATCAGTATCAATTCCCCATCAAATTCAAATAATCCTTAAAATCCAGTTTGCCCGTGATGGCCTGGTTGACGGCGGAGATCCTCTGCGGGAGAAACGGGTGCGTGCGCCAGTAACTGTACTCGCGGCCGGGCTGTTTTTCCTCTTCCTTTCTTAATTTCTCAAGAAACGTAACCATGGCATCGGGGTTATACCCGGCGAGCTTCATGTATTTGACGCCAAGACGGTCGGCCTCGAATTCATCCTGCTGGGAATACGCCGAGAACAAAGAAAGGAGCGCGAAGTTGACCCCCTGGGCGACCCGGGCGTTGGATTGCGTTGCCAGGCCTTGGAGGATCAGCGCCCCGTAAGCGTTCTGGATGCGTTTGACGGCATGCCGGGCGTTGATGTGGGCGACTTCATGGGCGATCACGCCGGCCAATTCATCGTCGTTCTCCGCTTTATCCAGGACTCCTTTGAAAACATAAACGTAACCGCCGGGCAGGCTGACCGCGTTCATCAGGTCTTTGTCGATCACTTTGATAAAATACACGATGTCTTTACGGTCGCAGACGGCGACGATCCGCTCGAGGATTTTCTGCGCCCGTTCGTTGAGGTCCACGTCGGTCACGGTTTCATACTGCTCTTCCATTTTCGCGGCCACGGCCTCGCCGATAGAGACCTCCTTGTCCGTCCCGTAAATGAGCGTCTCCTCCTGCTTGGTGGCGAGGTTGTACTCGGTGGAACAACCGGTTAAGCAGAGAGTAGAGAGCAAAAAGCAGAGAGTAAAAAAGTATTTCATAATATCGATACCCCAACTTTTTTAAGCATGCCGGCAAGTTTGGCCATGGGCAGGCCGATGACGTTCGAATAGCAGCCCTCGATGCGGTGGATGAAAATACTCCCCCAGCCCTCGATCTGAAAACCGCCCGCCTTGTCGAAGGGATTGACCCGGCGATGGTACTGCGCGATCTCCTTGTCGGTCAAGGGGATCATGAACACCCTGGTTTTCTCATAATCTACCAGCGTTTTTCCGCTGGCCGCGTCGATGACCGCCACCCCCGTGTACACCCACTGGGGACGGGAGAAAAGAACCTTCAATATCCGCCGGGCGTCTTTGAGATGACGGGGCTTGCCGATGATCTCCTTGCCGGTATAGACCAGCGTGTCCGCGCCGATGACGATCCCCTTTTTGAGCCGGCCCGCCACCTCCCTGGCCTTGAGCAGGGCGTTTTCCTTGACCAGCGCCGCGCAGGTCGTCTTGATTTTGGCGCTTTCCGCGGCATGGCTGGGCTGGACGCTGAATCGCAGACCTAAAAATTTCAGCAGCTTCCGGCGCTGGGGGGATTTTGAGGCGAGGATGATTTTCTTCATAGTAAAGTCACAAGGTCACAAGGTCACAAGGTCACCAGCTAAAGCTTCTACGGGTGACGTGGTGACTTTGTCCCTCGACTTCGCTCGGGATTCCTTCGGGAGGGATCCTGAGCATGGCGAAGGATGACGTGTGACCTTACTTGTGGATTTCCGAAATGTCAAAAATAGAGAGCAACTCGCATCCTTTGGCCGCGAGGGCCTGGCGGGCGCCTTCGTTGCGGTCGAGCACGCATACGGCTTTGACGACCTTGACCCCCATGGGCGTCAGGACATCCAGCGATTCCAGGAAGGCCTTCCCGGTCGTGGCCACGTCGTCGACGAGGACCACACGGCTCCCTTGTTTGAGCGGCGGGCCTTCCACCTGCTGCTGTTTGCCGTGGGCTTTGGGGGCTTTGCGGATGATAAATGTGTTGACCGGCTTTCCGGCCTGAAGGCTCACAACACCGATCGCGCCCAGCATGGGGTCGGCCCCCAGCGTCGGGCCGCCGATGGCGTCGTACGATTCCCCTCTGACCGCGTCCAGGACCAGGCGCGCGCACAGATACGCCCCCTTGGCCGTCAGGGTCACACGCCGGGCGTCGATGTAATAATCGCTTTCCTTGCCCGAGGAAAGGACAACTTTCCCCCGGACATAAGCGTCTTTGGCCAGAAGTTCGAGAAGCTCTTGACGTTCTTTGCGTAACTCAATCATTAAACTCTCTCACCTATCACCTATCACCTTTTATGAATCCGTATACCGCTTGAGCCCTTTAAGCTCCAGATCAAATTCGTCCTTGCTGTCGGCGTAGTTGCGCGCCTCTTCGGCGTCCACGAGGCCGTCTTTAACAAGCTTTACCAGCGATTTCTTGAACGACTGCATCCCGAAGAGGTCCCCTTCATCGATGTACA
>JACRHQ010000086.1 GCA_016217585.1 Candidatus Omnitrophota bacterium
CCGCGCTCGAGGCAATGCCCTGCACGTCGGCACCCGCTTCAGTCAAGCCCAGATGAAGGGCGTAATCGCATTCTTTGGCAAGCCGCGAATAAACCGCCACCATGTCCTGCAGGACCGACATCTTGACGCTGATGACGATCTTGTCCTTGCTCATCCCCAGCTTTCGGGCGAGCGCCGCGCTCTCCAGGGCGCTTTGGATCATCGCCTGGTGGGTGACTTCCCGGGAATCTTTCGGGTTCTTGAGCCTGGCGTTGCGGTCCATCAGCTCCGTGACAAGCTCCTGGTCAAGCGAGCCCCAGTTGACGCCGATACGCACGGCCTTGTCGTTGTCGACGGCGATTTTGATAATTTGGGCGAAATTCTCGTCGTGTTTTTCTCTTTTCCCCACGTTGCCGGGGTTGATCCGGTACTTATCCAGGAGCCGGGCGCAGTCGGGGTGTTTGGCCAAAAGGGCGTGTCCGTTGAAATGAAAATCACCGATAACCGGCACCGTGTAGCCGTGGCCGCGCAGTTTCGCGATGATCCCCGGCACCGCCCGGGCCGCGTCGTCGTCGTTAACGGTCACGCGCACCATCCCGGACCCGGCATCGGCCAACTCAATAATCTGGCGGAGGGTACGCTCGACATCCGCGGTGGGCGTATCGGTCATGGACTGGATGACAACCGGGTGTCCGCCGCCCAAAAGGACGTTGCCGACAGTAAGGGTGGGAGTTTTTCTTCTGGATTGAATTTTCATGTCAGGGTGATATAATTAACCAAAATTATAGTTAATATACATCAAAAATTCAACATGGAAATCTATCTGGCCAAAACTCAAGGATTCTGCGCGGGGGTCGCCTTTGCCGTTGATATCGTCGAACAGGCGCTCGAAAAATACGGCCCTCCGCTCTACGTTTACCACGAGATCGTCCATAATACTTACGTGGTCAACGGCTTTCGTGACCGCGGTGTTGTTTTTGTCGAAGGCCTCAACGACGTCCCCGAAGGCGAGCGCATCATCTTCAGCGCCCACGGCGTGCCGCCTGCCGTGATTGAAACCGCCCGGCGCCGAAAACTCAAATATGTCAACGCCACCTGCCCTTTGGTGACCAAGGTCCACAATGAGGCGACCAAATTCTCTCAAAAGAAGTATGAAACCGTCCTCATCGGCCACCGCGGGCACCAGGAACTGATCGGGACCTCCGGGTACGTCGACCCGAAACTCCTGCACGTCGTGGAGGATGAAAAAGATCTTGAGGCGCTCGACATCGACCCCGGCGCGCAAGTCGCCTATATCACCCAGACGACGCTTTCGGTGGATGAAACGACCCGGATGATCCGGCTTTTGAAAAAGAAATTCCCGAACCTGATGGGCCCGCCGCGCTCGGACTTGTGTTACGCCACGCAGAACCGCCAGGACGCGGTCAAGGAACTCGCCGGACTATGCGATGTGATCATCATCTGCGGCTCGCCCAACAGCTCCAACAGCAACCGCCTGCGGGAGACCGGCGAAAAACAGGGCGTGGACAGCCACATTGTCGACCGCGCCGGCCAGCTGGACATGAGGATCCTGAAAGGGAAAAAGAAAGTCGGTATCAGTTCCGGCGCGTCCGTCCCGCGGGTCATCGTGGACGAGCTGGTGGGACGCATCCGGGAGGAATACCCCGATACGCGCGTGCACGCCTTTGAGAATCCGGAAAAACATATTGTCTTCGCGCTGCCTGCCGTTTAACATAAAATAACCATGGCCAAGCTGATTATCGACGACAAAAAATTTGAAATCCCCGACGGCGGCAAAATCGACGCCGTCTGCGAAAAAATGGGCATCCCCTTCAGCTGCAACTCCGGCGTGTGCGCGACCTGCCAGGTGAAGGTTGTCGAAGGCGCCGAAAACTTAAGCGACCTTAATACCGAAGAGACCGACCTGGGGATGGACCGCGCCAACCGCCTGAGCTGCCAGTGTAGCATTAAAAATGGAACTGTGAAAATAACATATTAATGACTTTCCAACTCTCTCCAACTCCTCTCCACCCTCTCGAACTCTCGGGAAGTTTTAACGCCCCCGGCGCCGGAGCGTTCACCTGCTTCGAGGGCCGCGTGCGTGACCGTAACAGCGGCAAGTCCGTCACCGCCCTGGAATATGAAGCGTACGGACCCCTCTGCCGGGAAGAGGCCCAAAAAATTATGGAAGAAGCAAAGGCAAATCCCGGCGTGATCGACATTAAAATCGTCCACCGTACCGGACGCCTCGAAGTCGGCGAACCCGCCGTCTGGGTGGGGGTCCTCGCGGCCCACCGCGACGAGGGGTTTACGGCCTGCCGCTACGTGATCGATGAATTAAAAAAACGCCTTCCCATCTGGAAAAAAGAATATTACGCGGACGGAAATTCCGGCTGGAGTGATTGTTCCTGCCGCGCCAAGAAGGAGCCAGCGATATGCCGGAAGAAACTCCGTTGACGGTCGACATGACCTCGTTAACCGACGACCAGCTGAAAAAATTCGTCTTCGTGGATATCCGCGAACCCCAGGAACGCGCCCTGGAACCCGTCCCGGGGATCGAGAGCGCGCACCTTCCGCTAAGCCAGTTCCAGCAGCGAAAATTTTCTTTTGACCCGGGCAAGGAATACATTATTTTCTGCGCCAAGGGGATGCGCAGCATGTCGCTTGTCGAGTATCTCCACGGACAAGGCACCACCAATGTCCGGTCGCTTGACGGCGGGATGAGCGCCATCGAGAAACGTTTCCATAAACCATGACGGCAAGAGGCATAACCACCAGGGCCGGGGATGAAGGCTATTCGCGTCTTTTTTCCGGCGAGAAAGTGCCCAAGGATTCTCCGCGGCTTGAGGCCTGCGGTGACCTGGATGAACTGGTCAGCGCCCTGGCCGTCGCCCGCGGCCGGACGCGGGACACACGGCTGCGCGAAGAAATCCTCCGCCTCCAGAGAGAGCTCTTCGTGGTCGGCCCGGAACTGGCGACGACCTCCGTCAAACTCGCCGGACTCGCCAGGCGCGTCGATGACGCGTTCCTCTCGGCGATGGAAAAACGTTGCGCTTTTTTAAACGCAACCGTCCCCATCCCCAAAGGCTTCGTGGTCCCCGGGGCCACCCTCGCCTCGGCTTATCTGGACCAGGCGCGCTGTGTCGCCCGCCGCTGCGAGCGCAAGGTCGTGGCACTTTACCGTAAAAAGGAAATCAAAAACCCCAGGGTCATCGTGTGGCTTAACCGCCTCTCCGACTATCTTTATCTTCTGGCCCGGCGCGAAGAAAAACACCCCCTTCCGGTCAGGGACCTCGAATGACGCGCGCCCCCTTTGAAAATCCGGATGTCCGGCTCGACAACCGTCCCCTTTCGGAATATACGACGTTTCGCCTGGGCGCGTCCTGCCGGGGGATCATCCACTGCCGGATGCCGGCACAAGTGGAGGAAACAATCCGGTCTCTGGTCAAAGAGAAAAAGAAGTTTATTTTAATCGGCGGCGGGTCGAACCTGGTCGTCTCTGATGAACCGCTCGACTGTTACGTGGTGCGCTATTACACGGACAAACCGCTCATTGCCCTCAACGGCACCGACGTAACTGTTTCCGGCAGCACCTTGCTGGACGACCTGGCCATTTTTGCCGCGCGAAACGGCCTGGAGGGAATTGAATACGCGACAGGGATCCCCGGCACGGTCGGCGGCGCCGTCGTAGGCAACGCCGGCGCCTGGGGCAAACAGATCGCCGACGTCTTGACTTCGGGGGAACTGATCAGTCCGTCGGGCGTAAAAAAAACGGCCGGCGCCGAAAAACTGGGATTTGCCTACCGGGATTCCCTCCTGAAAAAGACCGGCGATATGGTCGTCTCGGTGGAATTATCGCTGCAAAAAGGCGAGCAGCGGGCGCTCCTGCAGGAACGGGAAAGGATTTTGGCCGAGCGTAAGGCGAAACATCCGGATTTACGCCGCGAGCCGTGCGCGGGAAGTTTCTTCAGGAATATCGAACCGACCTCAAAGGCGGGCAAACGTCAGGCCGCCGGGTGGTTTCTGGAAGAGGCCGGCGGCAAAACGCTTAAAGTCGGCGGGGCCGTCATTTACCCCAAACACGCCAACATCATCGTCAAATCCGGCGGCTGCCGCAGCCAGGACGTTTACGAGCTTTCGCTGCAAATGGCCCGTATCGTCAAAGAAAAGTTTAATCTGGATCTGGTGCGTGAAGTCCGCTTTGTGGGAAAATTCCGCGGCATGCCCGCCGACGTGCGGGATATCATCTGGTAATCCGCCTCAAGCCATTCCCGATCGGTCACGGCCCTACAAGCGCCATCTCAACCCCAAGCTTTTTCTTCAAGGCCGCCTTGTAGATGAGGCCCGCGACGGCGGTGTCCTGGATGGCGAGGCCGGTCGAATCGAACACAGTCACTTCGCGCCCGCTTGTCCTTCCCTTTTTCCTGCCGGCGACGACTTCGCCCAGGGTCGCGTAAACATCCCGGGGCTTGAAAATTCCCCTGCTCACAGGCACGTTGATCTCGCCGCTGTGCGAGGCCTGGGCCAAATCATCGACCACCACCTTGGCCATTTTAAGGATTTGGGGATCAAGCTCCTGTTTGCCCGGGGCGTCGGCACCGATGGCGTTGATGTGCGTGCCTTCCCTGATCCACGCGGCCCGGACAAGGGGCCGGCGAGACGGCGTCGTCGTGACCACGATATCGGCCCCCGTGACGCAATCCCTGACGGTCGCGGCGGCCGTCATGGTCTCGTCCTTCTTTTTCATGTCGCGGATGAACTTTTTGGCCAGCGCCGGCCGAAGACCCCAGACCCGCACGTGCCCGACATCGAAAATTTCGCGGAGCGCGGCAAGCTGCGAACGCGCCTGCGCCCCGCAGCCGACCAGCGCCACGACACGCGAGTCTTTTCGCGCCAAAAATTTCGCGGCCACCGCCCCGCCCGCCCCGGTGCGCAGTCCCGTAGCCAGCGTCCCGTCCATGATCGCCAATGGAAAGCCGGTCCGCGGGTCGCTGACAATAATGACCGCCATCACCGCCGGCAACCCGAACCGCGCGTTTTGCGGATGCGCGTTGACCCATTTGAGAGTGCAGAGTTTGAACTTGCGCACCCATGAAGGCATCGCGCGAAAGTCACCCGAAAATTCCTTGAGATCCAGATAAATCTTCGGCGGCATCCGCGTGCGGCCCAAGCCGTATTCACGGAAAGCCGTTTCCACCGCGCCAATGGCGCTTTTGATGTCGACAACCTTCGCGACATCTTTTCGTCCAAGGATTAAAGTTTTGTATTTAAGCATGGGGAGGGAATGAGATCTGTATCTCTGGATTCCACGGAACGTACGTAGAGCTTACAGGGTTGCCGGAATCAAGGTTTAAAGTCTAATTCTGAAATAATTTTTGTATTGGTATATCGTTTCTTAAAATAATATCCCCTCCGTTTAACTCTTATCAGGCCGCCTTTTCCGTCCGGAGCGTCTCTCATATCTTTCTTGTTTTTCCCCTTGGTTTTTGGCTCAATATAGCCCCCCATACCGCAGGAAAGATCGTCTGCTTGCCCCTTAACAACATAAGACCGAATCTTTTCCCAATCTTTTCTAAATACTTCTCGCGTCTTTTCGTCGGGAACATCTATAAACCAATCTAAAATGACATATTGATCTTGACTAACAAACTTCCCGCCCGCCTTTCCAACGCCATACGCCACCCAGAATATAGTCTCGATCTTATCCCGTATCTCGGCATTTTCCCAGCGCTCCTGGGCCAGCTTTACATAATTAATAGTTTTAATCTGGGTCGGTTCTTTAGCCTTGAAATTATTCAAATAAACAGGCAAGACCTTAATCTCAATCTTTAAATTCTCCAAATCAGCCTTGGGAGAGCTGTTATTTTTTAATCCCAACAGATTCTCGACGATTAAACCACTGGCCCCCTTTTTAAGATGCGCGTGCTTACG
>JACRHQ010000011.1 GCA_016217585.1 Candidatus Omnitrophota bacterium
GGCCATCCACGGCAGCGCGCCGCGGATGGTGAAAGAAGGCCGCGCGCAGTACGCGGACCCGTCGTCGATGATCCGCGCGAGCGCGATGCTCCTGCGTCATATCGGATACCCGGACAAGGCTGAAAAAGTCGAGATGGCGCTGGAGGTCTGCGGGCAGTTTGAGAAGAAACTTGCGATCACGGGACGAAATACCGGCGCGACCGGCGCCGAGTACACCCGGTACATCCTCGGGTGGATCGACAACCCGAAGTTGAAAGCGAAGTGGGAAAGCGAAGTTTATCCGGCCCAGGCCTCTAAAACGTAAAAACCGTCGGCGGATAATCCCCGTTTTCCCGGTTTCGGGAGCGGGGTATTTTTATTCGTCCGGAAGGGGATCTATGGAAACGGTCGTTCTGTTGACGATTTCTAATATTTTCATGACCTTTGCGTGGTACGGGCATCTGAAGTACAGAAGCGCGCCCCTGGTCCTGGCGATTCTGGTCAGCTGGCTGATTGCCTTCGCGGAATACTGTTTCCAGGTGCCGGCCAACCGCATTGGTTACGGGACGTTCACCGCGGCGCAACTGAAGACCATCCAGGAAGTCATCACCCTCGTTGTCTTTTGCGTTTTTTCGGTGGTGTATCTCAAGGAGGAGCTGCGCTGGAATTATCTGGTGGGCTTCGCGCTGATGGTCCTGGCGGTATTTTTTATTTTTAAAAAGTGGTAGCGGCCGCACGGGCGGCCGGCGACGAGTACCGGGAGACGGACGGATATGAACACCGAAATGATATGCCGGGTGGAAGACTTGGGGCTGGTGGACTACGAAGACGCCTGGGCGTGTCAGAAAGTCCAGGTGGACCGGGTGCGCGCCGGTGCCCGGCCTGTCCTTTTGTTGTGCGAGCACCCCGCCGTCATTACCCTGGGCCGGCTGGCCCCGGAGAAGAACATCCTGGTTTCCCGCGAGACGCTCGAGCATGACGGTGTGCAGGTTGTTTCCATCGACCGCGGGGGGGACGTGACGCTCCATGCCCCGGGACAACTGGTCGTTTATCCCATCCTGCCCCTGGCGCACTGGAAAAAAGACCTGCACTGGTATCTCGCCCAATTAGAGCAGGTTGCCATTGATTTATTAAAGAGTTTTGGTATAGTGGCTAATAGAATTTCCGGGAAAACCGGCGTCTGGGCGGACAGTTGCAAAGTCGTCTCCATCGGCATCGGGGTAAGGCAGTGGGTCACCTACCACGGCGTCGGGATCAACGTGGACATGGACTTGAAGTTGTTCGATCTGATCAAGCCCTGCGGCCTGGACGCGCGGATGACCTCGATGGCCAGGCTCAAGGGCGTCGCGGTCGAGATGCGGGACGTCAAAGAGTGCCTGGTCAAGTGTTTCCACCGGCAATTCAATTTGCCCATGATTTACGCATCCGCTCAATTATAGAAGAAAGTTTAAAGGTTTTTTATGAGTTTCGTTATATTACCTGAACTGGGCGAAGGTATCGAGAAGGCGACCGTCGCCTGCTGGCATTTCAAGGAAGGCGACTTGGTGAGTCTGGACGACGACATTGTCGAGGTCGTCACCGACAAGGCGACCTTCAGCGTGTCCGCCGGCGCCTCCGGGACCCTCACGAAGATCCTTGCGCAGGACGGCCGTGAGGTCAGCGTCGGCGAGACCCTCGGCGAGATTGAACCGCAGTGAAGTACGAATGATATCCAACAGGACTTCCGAACAAAAACGGCGTATTTTGTTGATGTATATCACCAGGGTCTCCGGCCACCGGCAGGCGACCCTGGCCATCCAGCAGGCCCTGCGCCAGCTTGACCCGGGCATTGAGGCGCCGGCCATCAACGGCTTTGGTTACACCTATCCTCTCCTGGAGAAGATCGTCAACAAGGCTTACATGAGCGTCATCAAACGCACGCCCAAAGTCTGGGATTATTTATACGACAACCCCAGCATCGTCAAGAGCTCACAGTCGATACAGAATTTTCTGCACAAGACCAGCCACGCCAAGATCGGCAAGCTGTTTGCCCGTCACCGGCCCGGCGCAATCGTCTGCACGCAGGCGTTTCCCTGCGGGATGGTGGCCGATTATAAACGCGAGCACAAGCTCGATGTCAAGCTGATCGGCGTCCTGACCGATTTTGCGCCGCATTCCTACTGGATCAACGAGGGGGTGGATTGTTACATCGTCCCTTCCGAGGACGTCAAGGAGCGTCTCGTGACCAAGGGGGTCGCCTCTGAACTTATCAGGGCCTACGGGATCCCGCTGCGCGCCAAGTTCGCGGCCCGCCTCGACCCCAAGCCGATTGCCGAAAAGATGGGGCTTGACCCCGGCGTGCCCACGGTCCTGGTCATGGGCGGCGGGCAGGGGCTCGGGCCGATCAAAAAGATCGTCGAGTCGCTGGCGAGAATCCGGATGTACGTGCAGGTCATTGTCCTGGCGGGTACCAACAAAAAGATTGTCCAAAGCCTTCGTAAATTCGCCGCGCGAAGCGACAAAAAGATTCTGATCACGGAATTCGCCACCAACGTGGACGAACTGATGGAACTGGCGACGATCATTGTGACCAAGCCCGGCGGGATGACGACCGCCGAAAGCCTCGCCAAGGGTTTGCCGATGGTCATCGTCAACCCCATCCCGGGCCAGGAGATGCGTAACACGGACTTTTTGATCCAGAAAGGGATCGGCATCCGCGTCCATGAAGTCAACGCCGTCGGCGAAGAGATCGAGCTCCTGCTGAACGCGCCGGAGCGCCTCGAGGCGATGAGCAAGGCCGCCTACGCCAATGCCAAGCCGTACGCGTCGCTGGATATCGCGCGGCTGATCCTGGGGATGGAGGAGACTGAACTGACTGCCGGATTTCCGGCCGAAGACGCGCATGTTTAAGTTTTATCTTTACAGATTGGCCCATTTCGTCGCCAACCGCCTGCCGCTGGATCTGTTGTACAAACTGGCGGCGATCCTGGCGGATATCCAGTATGTGTTTTCCTTCCGCGACCGCAGGGCCGTGCGCAAAAACCTGCGCACCATCCTCCCGCAAGCCGAGAATATCGAGGCGATGACGCGCGAGGTGTTCCACAACTTCGGTAAATATCTCTCGGAATTTTTCCGGATGGAGAAGATGGTCGATAAGGACTTTATCGCAGGCCGGGTGAAGATCGAGCATGCCGGGCGCATCCAGCAGGTCTTGAACCAGGGCAAGGGAGGTATTATCATCACGGCCCATATCGGCAACTGGGAGATGGGGGCTGTCGTGTTGAGCCTCCTGGGATACCCCTTGATGGCGGTCGCCCTGCCTCACAAGGAGCGGCCGGTCAACGACCTGTTCAACCACGAACGCCAGGTCAAGGGTATTACGGTCATCCCGACCAGCGGCGCCATCCGCAAATGTATGGAACACCTCAAGAGCAACAAGCTCATCGCAATCGTGGCCGACCGCGACTTTACGGTTAAAGGCGGCGAACTGATGGATTTTCTGGGCGCCAGGGCGATGATCCCCAGGGGTTCGGCGATATTTTCCCTGAAGACCGGGGCGCCGCTTTTGCCGACGTTTTTGATCCGCGAAAAAGATAATTCGTTCCGGTTCTTCATCCTGGAGCCGATAACGCCCACGGTTGAGGAAGAAAACCTCCCGGAGCAAGAGGCGATCCGCAGCGTCATGCGCCGCTATCTGGCCGTGATCGAAGACCAGGTCCGCCGTTATCCGACGCAGTGGCTGATGTTCCGGGAATTCGCCGTCCGTCCGGCCGATTCATCGGGCAAGGA
>JACRHQ010000088.1 GCA_016217585.1 Candidatus Omnitrophota bacterium
CATCGACCATCGGCGCAGGGGCTGAAGTCTATTCTGGGATCGCCCTTAGTCCAGGCCCCGGTTCAGGATGGGCCCGAATGGCAGAAGAATCTGGGTGCCATGGGCTTTAGCTCCTGGACTGCTTTTAAAACATATAATAACAGATTAGGATATTGGTCAAGGTCTATGCGAATTATTAGAGATTATCCTCTTTTGGGGACCGGCATCAATACATATTCAGTGGTGCAATGGGAATATAGTGAGGGATGGGGTGGGTATCCGCATAATTCTTATCTTCAAATGACTGCGGAAACCGGCGTGTTAGGTTTGCTTAGTTTTCTTTGGTTATTATTTGTTCTATATAAGAATTGGTTTAGGGCCTTGAGGAAAATGCAGGAATCTACTCTTAAATGTTTATTAACAGGTTTTGGGGCAGGGCTTTCAGGATTTTTATTGCATAGTTTTTTTGATACCAATTTTTATTCCGTACAACTCAGCAGCCTGATGTGGCTGATTATGGGAGTTGTTGTCGCCATACAGCATATGGGAACCAATGAGGGTTTGGATCTGCCTCAGAGGCATTGAACCCGTGATAGCATCAAGCAAATTCCTCAAGTTTATTTTTTTGATTTTCCTTCTTTTGGTAGTTCTTCTTCAGATCTATATAAACCGAATGACTCTCAGTCCTTATTATGGAAAAGTATTTTACAAGTTGGGCATGGAATGCCAAAACAAGTGCGGCCTTAATAAACAATTGTCTTATTTTCAGAAGGCGGTTTTTTACGACCCCAATTTAACCGATGCTTATTATCAGCTTGGAATAATTTATGGCGAAAAAGGTCAAAATGGAAAAGAGTCCACGTCTTATAAAAAAGTGGCCGCACTTGATTATGCCAATGCCGATGCCTATTTTAAGACTGGGCTTCACTATTTTTCAAAAGGAGAATTTGATTACGCCTTAAGATATTTCTTACAATCTGACCGATATGACCCTAATTCGGATGACATGGTTTACTATATGGCTGAAACATATTATAAAAAGAAAATGTACCGGGAAGCAGTATTTCATTATATGAGGATTATCTCACGGCGCTCCCCTCTTTCTGTCGAAGCTTGTGAACGGATTTGGCGTATATCCAAGATCCCCGATCAGTATGGGATGGTTTCGGACGAAGTTCATAAAATACGTGATAATAAGGAGCAAGAGAAGCTATGGGAACAGATAGATCAATATTTAAAGACAGACCAAGTTCCGGAATTTATGCGAGAATCTGGGGAATAGGAGGGTTCGGCTAATCATCAGGCTGGATGTGTGACGAATGGTTGACAAAACAGGAAACTTGGTTATAATGACATAAAATTTGTTTTAGAACTTCTCGATGGAAGGAGTTAACTGGTTTAAATGAATAAGCTTACCGTCAAAGATGTTGATTTAAAAGGCAAGAAAGTCATTGTCCGCGTTGATTTTAACGTGCCTTTGGATGAGAAACTCAATATCACGGATGACCGGCGTATCCGGGAAGCCTTGCCCACCATCAAGTATCTTCTGGAACAGAAAGCCAGGAAAGTCATCTTGATGAGCCATCTGGGCCGGCCGGAAGGACAAGTCGTTGAAGATATGCGGCTTAAGCCGGTTGCCAGGAAATTACAGGAACTCTTGAAAGAGAAGGTGTTGCGGCTGGAGGATTGTATCGGCGATACGGTCAAAAAGGCCATCGAAACAAGCGCCGAGCGGGTTATCCTGCTTGAAAATCTCCGGTTTTATAAAGCCGAGACCAAGAATGACCCCGAATTTGCCAAAAAATTGGCTTCTTTGGCGGACATTTATGTCAATGACGCCTTCGGCACAGCCCACCGGGCCCACGCCTCCACCGAAGGTATCGCGAAATATTTAACTTCCGCGGCCGGATTCCTCCTCGAGAAAGAGATCACTTATCTCGGCAAGGCTGTGGGAAATCCTCAAAAACCGTTCGTCGTCATTTTAGGCGGCAAGAAAGTTTCCGACAAGATTCTCCTTATTGAAAATTTGATCCCCAAGGCCAACACGATTATTATCGGCGGGGGGATGGCGTATACGTTCTTGAAGTCCCAGGGTAAAAAGATCGGGAAATCAATCTGCGAGAATGATAAAGTTGACCTGGCCAGGAGCCTTTTGGAAAAGGCCAAGGCAAAGGGCGTCAACATCGCCCTTCCTGAAGACTTCGTGGTCGTGGAAAGCTTTGATAAGCCGCAGGGGCGCAAGATCACCGCGGATATCCCCGATGGGTGGGAAGGCGTCGACATCGGTCCCAGGACCAGAGAAAAATTCAAAGAAATTTTAAAGACGGCCAAAACGGTCGTCTGGAACGGTCCCATGGGTGTTTTTGAGATTGATGCTTTTGCCGAGGGGACCAAAGAAATCGCCAAATTTTTGGCCGGGTTGAAAGGCGCTACGACGATCATCGGCGGCGGGGATTCGGCCGCCGCGGTAAGCAAGTTCGGGCTTGAGCAAGGCATGACGCATATCTCCACCGGAGGCGGGGCATCCCTGGAATTCCTCGAGGGGAAAGAGCTCCCCGGTATCGTGGCCTTAACGGCCAAAGAGAAGGCGTCCGCCCGATGAGAAGACCAGTCATTGCCGGAAACTGGAAACTGAACAATACCACCAAGCAGGCGGCGGAACTCGTCACTTTGTTAAAACGGGACCTAGGGGATGTCACGGAAGTCGATATCGTGGTCTGCCCGGTCTTTACCGCGCTTTCTGTGATGGCTGATATTTTAATGGAATCCAATATCGCCATCGGCGCGCAGAATTTATACTGGGAGGATTCCGGCGCTTTTACCGGAGAGGTTTCCGCGCCGCTCCTTAAAGAGATCGGCGTCCAGTACGTCATCATCGGCCATTCGGAACGCCGGCAATATTTCGGTGAGACCAACCAGACGGTCAATAAAAAGATCCGCGCGGCGTTAACCCACGGGTTGATCCCGATCGTCTGTGTCGGTGAAGTGCTTGAAGAACGCGAGAGCAACAAGACCTTTGATGTGATCCAGTCCCAATGCAAGGACTCGCTGGCCGGGCTTGGTGCCGAAGAGATGAAAAAAATCATTATCGCTTATGAGCCTGTGTGGGCCATCGGCACCGGCAGGACGGCAACGCCGGCCCAGGCGCAGGAAGTCCACCATTTCATCCGGGAATTGCTTTTTAAGGGCTGGGGCGAAGAGGTGGCCCAGACGTTGCGCATCCAGTACGGCGGGAGCGTGAAGCCGGAGAACATCGCCGAGTTGATGGCCCAGCCGGACATCGACGGTGCCCTGGTCGGAGGGGCCAGTTTAAAGGCCGAGGCGTTTGTCCAGGTTGTTAAGAATTCTTGTGCGTTGATAAAATAGGGGACCAGCCATGACAGGACTCGTAATATTTGTACATATTGTGGTGTGTATTTTTCTGATGATCGTGATTCTCATGCAATCCGGTAAAGGCGGCGGCCTGACCGAGGGGTTCGCTTCCGCCGAATCGATCTTTGGCGCCAGGACCAACGTTTTTATGGTCAAGACAACGACCGTCCTGGCCGGTTTCTTTCTTGTCACCTGTCTGGGGCTGGCGATCCTTTCCTCTCAAAAAGAACGATCCTTGATGGCTAATCGGCCGATACAGCCGGTATCTGTCCCCAAGACGGAATCAACGGCGCCCAAACCACAACCTGTGAGTCAAACGCCACAGGATGTGGCGCCGCAAGCGCCGGCCTCGCCGATGCCGGAGACCACCGCAGCGCAACCAGAACCAAATCCAGGGCCATAGTCCTTTGAAGAGAAAAATTTTTTCTCTTAAAAATTCTTTTCTGGTTATTTCTTTATTTTTCCTCTTTCCTCTCTATTCGTTTGCCGCTTCGGTAGTTCCCGCCGGCAAATATGGAGGACAGTTGGTTCTCGCCACAACCTCCGACCCACGGTCCTTCAATGATATCCTCGCCAAGGAAACTTCCACAAGCCTTGTGACGGACCTCATCTTCGAGGGGCTCACGACGACCAATGCCTCCACGACCAAAGTCGAACCCAACCTGGCCAAATCCTGGGACATCAGCGAAGACGGTTTGACCTGGACGTTTCACCTGCGCGAGGACGCGCGCTGGAACGACGGTCAGCCCTTCACCGCTGATGACGTGGTCTTTACCTTCAACGGGTTGATTTATAATCCCGATATCCCGAGTTCGGCGCGGGACATCTTTACCGTCGACGGGAAGACCTTCCAGGTCGAGAAAATGGATGATTATACCGTCCGGTTCACGCTGCCGGTCAAATTCGCCCCGTTTTTACGCGGGATGAGCCAGGCGATTCTCCCCCAACATAAGCTGCAAAAAGCGGTAAGGGAAGGCCGTTTCAATTTTACGTGGGGGATCGACGCCGACCCCGCAGAGATTGTCGGGACGGGGCCGTTTAAACTGGTCCGTTACGATCCCGGCCAGCGGCTGGTCTTCGAGCGCAACCCCTATTACTGGAAGAAATCTTTTGATGGCGATCCCTTGCCTTATCTGGAGAGGATCATCTATCTGATCGTGCCGGGCGTGGATGTGGGGTTGCTCAAATTTATGGAAGGGACGCTGGACGGTTACACGTTAAGGGGCATGGATTATCCGCTGGTCAAGCCCCTGGAAGCGAAAAACAATTTTACCGTTTATGACCTCGGCCCGGACACGGGCAGCCAGTTCCTTTTCTTTAATCAGAACTCCGGCAGGAATCCCCAAACCGGTCAGCCGTTCGTGGCGCCGTACAAACTGGCCTGGTTCACGGACCTGGAATTCCGCAAGGCCGTGGCGCATGCCGTTGACAAAGAGAAAATTATCGAGATCGTCGACAACAAGCTGGGTTATCCGCAGCATTCCGCGATGGGGCCGGCGGCCGGCTTTTTCTACAATCCGCATGTGGCGGAATATGATTATGATTTAAACAAGGCCAGGGCGATCCTTGCCGCGGCCGGGTTTAGCGACCGCAACGGCGACGGGTTTATCGAGGACCCGCGGGGGAACACGGTCGAGTTCAGCCTTTATACCAACGCCGGCACCACGGAGCGCGTCGACATCGCCGCCATTATCCGGGAAGACCTCGAACGGCTGGGGATGAAAGTCCATTTCCAGGCGCTGGAATTCAATACGCTGGTGAGCAAACTCACTTCCAGATTTGACTGGGAGGCGGTCATCCTGGGATTGACCGGCGGCATCGAACCGCATTTCGGCAAAAACGTGTGGATGTCGTCGGGGCAACTGCACATGTGGTATCCGATGCAGGAAAAGCCCGCGACCGCGTGGGAAAAAAGGGTCGATGAGATTTTTGACCAGGGCGTCCAGGAGCTGGACGAGAACAAGCGCAAGGAATTGTACGATGAATACCAGTTGATTGTCTCCCGGGAACTCCCCCTGATCTACACCGTGTTGGGCGCGCGGCTGTACGCGGTGCGCAATAAATTCGGCAACCTCAAGCCCACCAATTACGGTGGCGTATTCCACAACCCCGAGGAGCTTTATATGAAAGAGGGGTACCGCTAGATATGTGGCGTTACACGCTCAAACGGATGCTGGTCGCCGTCCCCATGCTGCTGGGGATATCGCTGTTGACGTTCGTCCTGATGCGCGTGACGCCGGGCAATTACCTCGACACGATCCGCATGGACCCGCAGTTCTCGAAGGAGACCATCCGGCATTACGAACAGTTGTATCAGCTGGACAAGCCCCTGGCGCAGCAATACATCCGCTGGATTTATAATTTACTGCATTTTGAGCTGGGATATTCTTTTCACTATAACGTCCCCGTCCACAAAATTATCGGCGAACGCGTCTGGAACACGTTTGTCCTGTCCTTGTCCGCTTTTCTTTTTACGTGGTGTATCGCGATCCCGCTGGGAATCGGGGCGGCGTTGAATCGTAACCGGCCGGTCGACCGGGCTGTCCAGTTTTTTTCCTATATCGCGCTGTCTTTCCCGGGATTTTTCCTTGCCATGATTTTTTTATTTTGGGCGAGCCAGACGGGCATTTTACCGTTAGGCGGGATGCACAGCCCGGATTATGATCGTCTTGGCATGGGAGGCAAGATTGTTGACCTTTTAAAGCATCTGGTGATCCCGACGCGGGCGTTGTCGGTCGGTTCGATCGCCGCTTTGCAACGGCTTATGCGCGGGAATATGCTGGAAGTTTTGGGGCAGAGGTACATTTTAACAGCGCGGGCCAAGGGGTTGCCCGAGGGGCGGGTCGTTTATCATCACGCCTTGCGTAACGCCGTCAACCCTTTGATTACGCTGCTGGGTTATGAATTCTCATCGCTGTTGAGCGGTGCGGCCCTTATCGAGATCATATGCAGCTGGCCTGGTCTGGGCTCATTGATGCTCACGGCGGTGCGCTCCAAGGACGTGTATCTGGTGATGGCCAGCATGCTCATGGGAAGTATTTTGTTCATGGTCGGGAATTTGCTGGCCGATATTGCCCTGGCGAAGGTCGACCCGAGGATCCGTTATGATTGAAAGGGCGCGGCATCTAAGCGAATTTCAAATTGCCTTGCGGAATTTTCGCAAAAACCGGCTGGCGGTCGTTTGCGTTTATGTTTTATCCGTGCTCTACGGCGGCGCTCTTGTTGCCGGTTTTTTATCACCGTATTTGTTCAAGAACGAGGACCGCAATTATTCCTACGCCCCGCCGACGCCTGTGAAAATATTTACTGAAGGTCAACTGACGCGGCCTTATGTCCCGGCGATGGAATTGACGTTTAATGAATACAACGCGCGGGTCTACAAGATCGACCTGGTTAAGAAATACCCCGTCAGGTTTCTGGTAAAAGGTGATGAATACCGCCTGCTGGGAATTTTCCCGTGCCGGTATCATCTCTTCGGCGTTGAGGCGCCGGGACGGTTTTATCTGCTGGGGGCGGACGCCCGCGGCCGGGATATTTTTTCGCGGCTTTTGTATGGCGGCCAGGTCTCCTTGTCGATTGGATTGATAGGTGTTCTTATCTCGTTTATGATTGGTTTATTGATCGGGGGTATCTCCGGCTATTACGGCGGCAGGCTCGACGATATCCTGATGCGGTTGTGTGAAATGGTCATGATGGTACCGGGATTTTATCTTTTGCTTGCCTTGCGCGCCGCCGTGCCCGATAGTTTTAATTCCGTCCAGGTCTATTTTGCCATCATCATCATCCTTTCGTTCATGGGGTGGGCGGGCCTGGCGAGGATTATCCGCGGGATGTGTCTTTCGTTGCGGGAGAGAGAATACGTGCTGGCGGCCAGAGGGTTCGGTCTTTCGGATTTCAAAATTGTCGTCAGCCACATCCTGCCGCACACGTTATCGTATTCCATCTTTGCCGTCATGCTTTCGATCCCTGGTTATATTTTGGGTGAATCGGGATTGAGTCTGATCGGCCTCGGGATCCAGGACCCGTACGCCAGCTGGGGGAATATGTTGAGCGACGCGATGAGCATTGTCCGGATTAAATTCGCGCCGTGGATCCTCTGGCCCGCGTTTTTTATCTTTTTGACGGTCGTTTGTTTTAACGTCATCGGCGACGCCTTGCGGGATTGCCTTGACCCGATGCTCAAGGCCGAAGGGGAGGCCCAATAAATGGCGCAGGATTTACTTGCCCTGGGGGATTTGACGGTTACGGTCAGGGAGGCCGGCAAGGAAAAGACCCTGCTGGATAATGTCAGCCTCAAGATGGCGGCGTTGGGGATAACGGCGCTCGTCGGCGGCTCCGGCAGCGGCAAGACGACGACGGGGCTGGCCATCCTGCGGCTTCTTCCGCCGGGGTTGATTATCCGGCAGGGGCGCGTTTTGTTTCTCGGTGAGGATCTTCTTGGCGTTTCAACGGAGCGGATACGGGATATCCGCGGCAAGGACATCGCCATGATTTTTCAGGAACCGCTTCACGCGTTTAATCCCGTTTTTTCCATCGGCTATCAGATTGAAGAAGTTTTGCAGGTCCACAGCCGGCTTAACCTCCGTCAGCGCCGGGAGAGGGTGTTGGAACTTTTGGATATGGTCGGTCTGCCCGATCCGAAACGGACCGCCGGCAGCTATCCGCATCAGTTAAGCGGCGGGATGCGCCAGCGGGCCATGATCGCCCAGGCGATGGCCGGCGACCCGAAACTGATCATTGCCGACGAGCCGACGAGCAATCTGGACGTCACGTTGCAGGCGAGGATTATGGAATTATTCCGCCGGTTGAAAGACAAATTTAACCTTTCGATTTTATTGATCACGCATGATTTGGGGATGGTCGCCCGCATGGCCGACCAGGTGGCGGTTAT
Source organism: Candidatus Omnitrophota bacterium (assembly GCA_016217585.1). Classification (GTDB taxonomy): domain Bacteria; phylum Omnitrophota; class Gorgyraeia; order Zapsychrales; family Zapsychraceae; genus UBA10015. The sequence goes on from JACRHQ010000088.1 coordinate 8,243, forward strand.
GAAGGAGGGGAAGGTTGTCGAAGAGGGAGCGACAAAACAGGTGCTTGGGAACCCGCGGCATGAGTACACGCGGGCGCTGATGGCGGCGTCAGGGTTGTCCCGGGAGTAGACGATGCTTTTACAATTAAAACATATCAGGAAAATTTTTCCCACCGCCGGTGGGGCCGCCGGCGGATTTTTAGGCCGTCCCCAGTCTTTCGTCCGGGCCGTCGATGACGTGGACCTGGATATCCGGCAGGGAGAAAACCTCGGGCTTGTCGGTGAGTCCGGTTGCGGCAAGACGACGCTGGGCCGGATTATCCTCAAACTGCTTGCCGCCGACAGCGGCGCGATTGTCTTTGAGGGCGAGGATATATCATCGACCGCCGGCCGGGATTTGAAGAAATACCGCCGGGCCATGCAGATGGTCTTTCAGGACCCGCACAGCAGCCTGGACCCGCGCTGGAGCGTGCGCCGTATCCTGCAGGAGGCGACGACGCTCGTCCCGGATCTGTATCCCGGCGCGCGGCAAAAAGGTGAATGCATCGAGCGGCTGCTTGCCGCCGTGGGGTTAAGCGGGCAGGCCCAGGACCGCTTCCCCCATGAATTTTCCGGCGGGGAACGCCAGCGCATTGCGATCGCCCGCGCGCTTATCCCTAACCCGCGGCTGCTTGTGCTGGATGAAGCGGTTTCCTCCCTGGATGTCCTGATCCAGGAACAAATCCTCGGCCTTTTGGCAGAACTGCAGAAAAAATTCGACATGACGTATCTTTTCATTTCGCATAACGTACGCGTGGTGGCGAAGGTCAGCCGGCGCATCGCGGTCATGTATCAGGGAAGAATTGTCGAGTCCGCCGCTACCCAGGAGCTTTTGCATAATCCGCTGCATTCTTACACGAAGGAACTGCTGGCCGCGGCGGTGGAATATAAAGCAAGTCCCAAACCGGTAGGCTCCCTCTGGGAGGAAACGGCCGTCACGATTAACCCGCAGGCCCGTCTCGTTGATCAAGGCAACGGTCACCTGCTTTTGCGATAAACAGGAAAACCATGCAATGACGGAATGGTTCTGGAAACGATTAAGCTTTCTGGCCGGCTGGCTGGCGATCGCGTTTTTGTTTGGCTGTCTTTTTCTTGCCGCGAGCATCGAGATCAAAGACCTGGACTTGTGGCTGCATCTTGGCGCGGGCCGTTATATCCTCGAGCATCACCGCATTCCCTTGCAGGATATTTTTTCCTGCACGGTCAGCGGTACCCCCTGGATTAACCATGAATGGCTGTTCCAGGTCCTCGTCTGGTCGGTGTACCAGTCGGCCGGCTTTGACGGTCTGATTGGCCTGCAAATCCTGGTCATCGCCGTGACTTTCGCGCTTCTTTTAATGCTGGGGTATGACCGTGAACGCCAGTCGGGCGCGGTCTTTGTTCTTCTCCTGGTGATTTTGATCTACCAGTTCCGCTTTACCCTCCGTCCGGAGATTTTCAGTTTGCTGTTTTTTGTCGTGGATGTTTATATCCTGGCCTTTCATTTGAACAGCCGGCGGGCGCTCTGGGCGTTATTCCTGGTCCAGGTTTTATGGACCAATATGCACGGGTTCTTTATCCTGGGACCTGTTCTGGTCGGCACGCAGTGGCTCGGCGAGTGGACCAAACGGCGCGTCCGGCTTCCGTGGGAATGGAATAAAACCGGCCGCCTGAATAACCGGGAATATCATCAGCTTAAAGAATTGTGTCTTGTCGTTCTGCTGGCCTGTTTATTCAACCCCAACTTCCTCAAAGGCGCCTTGTATCCTTTGCGTGTTTTTCTGTCTCTTCCCGGAGACAGCCGGGTATTTTTTCAGCACATCCAGGAATTGCATCCGCCGTTGTCATGGGCCACCGTTTTTTCCCTTGACCATCAGGGTTATTTTAAAATTTTAATCTTGATTTCCTTTTTGGGGTTTATCTGGAACTTCCGGCGTCTTGATGTCGGGATGCTTTTGTTGTGGTTGATTTTTCTGGTGTTCTCGCTGCAGGCGGTACGCAACATGGTCTTTTTCGCCTTTGTCGCGTATCTGGCGTTTTTGGCCAACAACCGTGATTTTTCGCCGGCCCGGATGTTGCGCCTGCGGCTGCCCTGGCCGCATTGCGCCCATTGGGCGGTCATCGGCTTTAAGGTAGTTCTGATTGTCTGGATGGTCCGTTTTATCGATCAGAATTCCTTGCGGGGTTATTATGACTTCGACCATTACCGTCGTAAAAGCGAATTCGGCGGGATTTCCTTGCGCAACTATCCCTATAAAGCGGTCAATTTCCTGGTGGCCAATAATATTCGGGGGAATTTTTTCAATGATTTCAACTCAGGGGCGTATCTGATCGGAAGGACTTTCCCGAATATCCGGGTGTTTATCGACGGACGCACCGAGGAATACGGCGCTAATTTTTTCAAAACGTATGAAAAGATATGGAAGGGGGACCGCGCGGCGTTTGAGCATGCCGCGGCAGACTACCGGTTGACGGGGGCGTTCCTCAACTCCGTCTATGTGCCGGCCCCGGCCGAGTTTTTGTCGTATCTTTATGAGCGCAAGGACTGGGTCCTGGTATATTTCGACGATGACGCGGCGATTTTTTTGCGGGATGTGCCTGAAAATAAGGGGTGGATTGAGCGTTACGCCATGGATTTATCACGCTGGCAGACGCCCCCGGCCGACCTGTTGAAATTGGGCTTGTATAAGGCAACGCCTTATCGTTATGTCAATCGGGCGTATGCCTTGTTTAACATGAAGTTCTACGATAAAGCCCTTCGGGAAGCGGAGGAGGGGCTGAAGGTTGAGCCTTATAATGCCGAGCTCTACATGCTCCTGGGCAAGATCGCTTTGAAAGAAAAGAATTATGGGGAAGCCTTTGAGCAGTTGAGGAAAGCCAGGCTGATCGACCCCTCCGACGTGTGGACGCGTTATTACCTGGCGCTTTCTTTTTACCGCCTCGGGGAGATCCCGCGGGCCCGGGAGCAATGTCAATGGGTTCTCGCCCGGCGGCCGGACCATGCCAAGGCGTTATATTTGATGGCGATGATTTACGCGCAGGGGAAGGATTACGCGGTTTTTGAAGAATTCCTGAAGAAAGCGGTCCTCCTGGAACCGCAGGCGACTGATGAGCTGGTTAATATTGCCGAGACACTTTCCCGGCAGGGACAGTACGCGAGGGCCAAAGAAGTTTATGCCTTAGCGCTTGCAGCGGGGCCGGCAAATGATAAGATAAAAAAAGCGTTGGAAGAAATGGAAACGGACACCAAGAGATAACAGATGACCGATAATTTCTGGAGAAAATTCAGTTACGGGATCGGGTTGCTGCCGCTGGGCATGATCTTCGGCCTTGTTTATTACCTGGCCCATCTCGAGGTCAAGGACCTGGACCTTTGGCTTCACATCGGTGTCGGCAGGTTCATCGCCACCCACCATTTTATCCCTGATTACGATTTCCTTTCCTGCACGATCGCCGGCGCCCCGTGGATCAACCACGAATGGCTTTTCCAGGTCATGGTTTACAATATTTTCCAGCGCTGGGGCCCCGACGGCCTTATCCAGATGCAGGTCGTCATCGTGACCTTGACGATGTCTCTGCTGCTCTTTCTGGGTTACAACAAAGACAAGCAGCTCATGGTGATTTTTTTGCTATACCTGGTCGCGATGGCTTATAGCCAGCGTTTTACGATACGTCCGGATCTTTACAGTCTGTTTTTTTTCACATTTTATATCTTTGTTCTTTCCATGCATATCGACAAGAGATGGGCCCCCGCGGCGCTGGTGGTCGCGCAGATCTTGTGGACCAATATGCACGGGTTTTTCTTCTTCGGTCCGCTTTTTGTCCTCATCGGGATTGTCTCGGAGTGGCTGAAACGTCACGTCCGGCTTCCCTTTGAGTGGAATGGATCAGGACGGTTGACGGATGAAGAATCGGGCAGGCTGAAATTTATCTTTGTTTTTGTCCTCCTGGCTTCTCTGGTCAATCCTTCCACGTTCCAGGGGGCGTGGTATCCGGTGAGGGTTTTCTTTTCCCTGGCCGGCGAGAACAAAATATTTTTCCAGTATATCCAGGAACTTCAGCGGCCGGTCACCTGGGGGACCCTTTTTACCGACAACGATTTTATGTATTACAAGTTCCTGATTCTTTTGTCGGTCATAACATTTGTCTTCAACCGCCGGCGGATCGATATAAGCGCTTTATTGTTCTGGCTGGTTTTTCTTGTATTTTCCGTCAAGGCCGCGCGCAACACGGCCTTCTTCGCCTTCGCCGCGTATCTGGTCAGCATCACCAATATCCTCAATATTTCCCACGAGGATATTGTCCCGTTGCGGTTTACAGACCGGAAGTTTATGCACCTGACATCCGCGGTGGTAAAACTGCTCTTCTTTGTCTGGATCTTGCAGGGGGTCCAGGGGACATCGCTCAGCGGTTATTACGATTTCGACAAGTATGAGCGTAAAAGCGAGTTCGGCGGGATTACGCAGAGAAACTACCCTGACAAGGCGGTCGATTTCCTTTTGGCCAACCATATCCGCGGTAATTTTTTCAATGACTTCAATTCCGGCGCGTATCTGGTGGGGCGCGCTTCGCCGGACATCAAGGTCTTTATCGACGGGCGCACGGAAGTTTACGGCGGCAAGTTTTTTGAGCGTTACCGTAAAATCTGGGAGGAAGGCGACAGCGCTTTATTCGAACCGATGGTGGAAAAGCACAAAATCACGGGTGCTTTGCTTAATTCCGTCAAGCAGCATATCCCTGAGAAGATTTTAAATTATTTTTACAATAACAAAGACTGGGTCCCCGTGTATTTTGATTATGATGCCGTGATTTTCCTGCGCCGCGTGCCGGAAAATCAGGAATATATCGACCGGTTTGCCATTGATATGGCGAAGTGGCAGCCGCGCGTCCTGGATATTCTGAAAATCGGGACCAGCCCCGTGATGCCGTTTCCCAATTATTTTCGGGCCTTTACGCTGGAGTCTCTGGGGCTGGATGAGCCGGCCCTCGCGGAGGCGCTGGAGGCGGTCAAGATCTCGCCTGGTTACGGGGAAATCCACGAGCTTATAGGAAAAATTTATGCCAAGCGCAAGGACTACAAGC
>JACRHQ010000089.1 GCA_016217585.1 Candidatus Omnitrophota bacterium
TATCCGCTTTCTGCGCCACGACGGGTGGGAATACGTCGAACGCAACAATTGCCGCGGCATCGTGATCATCCTCGCGTTGACGGAAGAAAACAAAATCGTTTTAATCGACCAATACCGCGCGCCGGTCCGAAACCGCGTCGTCGAGTTTCCGGCCGGGCTCATCAGCGATGAGCCGAGATATCACAAAGAATCCATCGCCTCGGCGGCCAAACGCGAGTTGCTGGAAGAAACCGGGTACCGGGCCCGACGGATCGTTAAATTGCTGGCGGGGCCGGTATCCAGCGGATTTACGGCGGACATCGTCACCGTCGTCCGGGCCTATGGGCTGCGCAAAGTCGCGCAAGGCGGGGGAGACCATACCGAATCCATCCGCGTCCATGAGGTACCGCTGGCCAAAGTGGAACAATGGCTAAAACAAATGTCCCGCAAAGGCTATCTCATCGAACCCAAGGTCTATATGGGACTATTTTTTCTCGCGCAGCCTGACCGGTAAAATCACCTTCTGCCCTGATATTTTTTCCTTGATTTTAATATAAATTTAATTACAATGGGGATGTTTCATTCCTGTAACACACTCCAGTTGAATAGAAAGAGAGTCACCGATGAACGATGTGATTGACCGTCTGGGCGAAGAAGCAAGAACACTCCTGGAACACCGCTGTGCCACAATCCCCAAAGAAACGTTGACCCTGCCCGGGCCCGATTATATTGACCGCGTCCTGGTCCAGTCGGACCGTTCCAACACCGTCCTGCGCAACCTTCAATGGATGTTTAACCACGGCCGTCTGACGGGCACCGGTTACCTGTCCATCCTCCCGGTGGACCAGGGGATTGAGCATTCCGCCGGGGCGTCATTCGCGCCGAACCCGATTTACTTTGACCCGGAAAACATCGTCCGCCTCGCCGTCGAAGGCGGCTGCAACGCCGTCGCCTCAACGCTGGGTGTGCTGGGGATCACGTCCCGCAAATACGCCCACAAGATCCCGTTTATCGTCAAAATCAACCACAACGAATTCCTGGTTTACCCGAACAAATATGACCAGCGCCTGTTTGCCTGCGCCGAGCAGGCGTCGGACATGGGCGCCGTCGGTATCGGGGCGACAATTTATTTCGGCTCGGAAGAATCGCACCGCCAGATCGAGGAAATTTCGCAGGCCTTCCGCCGGGCGCATGAGTTGGGGCTGTTCACGGTCCTCTGGTGCTACCTCCGCAACCCCGCCTTCAAAAAAGGGAACGACGATTATCATGTCTCCGCCGATCTGACCGGCCAGGCGAACCACCTGGGGGTGACCATCGAGGCCGACATCATCAAACAAAAGATGCCGGAGAATAACGGCGGTTATACGGCCGTCAAATTTGGAAAAACACATCCTCTGGTCTACGAGCAACTGACTTCCAGCAACCCGATCGACCTGTGCCGTTACCAGGTCGCCAACTGCTACATGGGCAGAATCGGCCTGATTAACTCCGGAGGACCGTCGGGCGAGAACGACCTCCAGGATGCCATCCGTACCGCGATCATCAACAAACGCGCGGGCGGCATGGGTCTTATTTCGGGACGCAAGGCGTTTCAGAAATCGATGCGGGAGGGAGTGAAACTCCTCAACGCCGTCCAGGACGTTTATTTAGCCACGTCCATTACAATCGCTTAATCGGGAAATGACGGGAGGCCTCATGAACGAGGAAGCCGCGAAAAAGCTGTTGAGCAACAAAAAGGTTGTCGAAGAGATCAACAGGCACCGCTGGATCGAAAGCGAGAAGGCCGGCCAGGACATCGGTTTCGACCGGGCTTCCATGGACTGGCTGGAACGGTTTTCCAAGGCATGGATGGATTACCACATGCCCAAACCAAAGCATCCCCCACTGAATTCTTCCGATCCGAGAAATACGGCGGGAGAGACCACCTAAAACGATAGAATGCCTCACAAATTTTCTTGCGCGCTGGCCTGCTCATTGATCAGTTGCTCTGTTCTCTGTACCCCGGCATTCCCTCACACAAACACCGCTCCAACCGACGCCCAAAGCCCGGATATCGCGGAAAAATTCGTACGCCAGGGCATTATCTACTACGAGCAGCATGATCTGACGCAAGCGCTGGATTATTTCAGCAGGGCGCTGTTACTTGATCCGGGCAACCGGACGGCCCGGGAGAATCTCCCCACAATCAACGACTCGGCTGACATACCAGGCCGGCAAAAGATTGAACTATATCTTGTGGAAGATCTTCTGGGATCCATCGATCAGACACGACAAAAATTGACGGCCGCAACCGGGGACCGTGACCGGCTGATCGAAGCCCTCCTCCCGAGCACCTATACGGCTGATTTTATCCAGCGGGGGCTGGCGGACATCCAGGAACGCTTTAACGTTCCCGAGGAAAGCCGGCAGTTCAACAACGCTTCCCAAAGCCCTTTGGAAGCGCTGCACGCCGCGCTCCTCGTCGAAAAAAAACGCCTGTCATACGATCTGATATGCCGGCGCAAACAGTACCTCTGGTTACGGGAAATGCAAATCTCAAGGGCAATCCCCCCCGCGGACAAAGCCGCGCCGCAGGGCCAACCAAGCCTTCCGTTCGCCGATCCCTGGGAAAAAATTACCGACCTTCATAACGAACTGACCAGCGTCAAAAAACAACTGGAAAACCTGCACGACGACATGGAGTCAAGGGACCAGCGGATCATCGACCTGACCAAAGAGGTCATCGAATTTTCGCTCAAACTTGCCGAGAAAGAAATGACGTTGGCCGAAAAGGTCGACGCCCTGGACTCCCTGCACGAGGCCTACGCGAACCTTGAATCCCGCCTCGCGTTGGGACAAAGAATCATCGAAGAAAAAAATGTTCAGATCCAGTCCCTGGAAGAAAGCCTGGCTTCCCTGCAAGAGGAGACAGCCGCCGGGGGAAAACGGGCGGACGTCATGCTCGCCTCCAAGGACAAGGCGCTCAACGA
>JACRHQ010000090.1 GCA_016217585.1 Candidatus Omnitrophota bacterium
GATTGTGAGAAAATCTACCATAATCTTGCTTACGATGAACTCTTCGTCCATGAAACAGATCCTGCCTTAAAAGGATATGAGCGGGGCATTGTGACACAGTTCGCAGCGGTAGCGGTCGACACGGGGAAATTTACCGGCCGTTCGCCGAAAGATAAATACATCGTTGAAGACGAGACAACCAGAGATAATGTCTGGTGGGCCACGGGGGAGCCCGGGAGTTCCGACAACAAGCGGTTATCGCCGGAGGCCTGGCAGCATGTCAAGGGAATCTCCGCACGCCAGTTAAGCGGCAAAAAGGTTTATGCCGTGGACGGATTTTGCGGCACCAACCCCCAGACGCGGTTGAGCATTCGTCTGGTTACGGAAATCGCGTGGATGGCGCATTTTTTCAAAAACATGTTCATCCGTCCTGCGGAAGGAGAATTGCGCAATTTCAAGCCCGACTGGACCATCCTGAACGCCTGCAAGGCCGCCAACCCTGATTATCAAAAGTTCAACATGCGTTCGGAGGTATTTGTCGCCTTTAACATGAAGGAGCGCGTGGTCGCCATCGGCGGGACATGGTATGGCGGTGAAATTAAAAAAGGCATTTTTTCGGTGATGAATTATGTCTTGCCCTTGAAAGGGATCGGGTCGTTTCATTGTTCCGCGAATATGGGGAAGGCGGGAGATACCGCGCTTTTCTTCGGCCTGTCAGGGACGGGGAAAACCACGCTTTCGGCAGATCCCAAACGTCTTTTGATCGGCGACGATGAACATGGCTGGGATGAGGACGGCATTTTTAATTTTGAAGGCGGCTGTTACGCCAAGTGCATTAACTTGACCAGGGAAAGGGAGCCTGATATTTACAACGCCATCCGGCGTGACGCGTTGCTGGAAAATCTGGATGTTTCGCAAGACGGCAAGGTTGATTTTACCTCGAAGAAGAAGACCGAAAATACCCGGGTTTCATATCCGATCACTCATATCCCCAGCATTGTCAAACCCGTTTCCAGGGGCGGGCATCCCCAGCGGATTATTTTTTTGGCTTGTGACGCTTACGGGGTCCTCCCGCCGGTCGCCAAACTTACTCCCGAGCAGGCGATGTATCATTATTTAAGCGGGTATACGGCCAAAGTGGCGGGAACGGAGCTGGGCGTTACGGAACCTCAAGCGACGTTTTCTTCCTGTTTCGGCAAAGCCTTTTTGATGTTGCACCCGACGATATATGCCAGGATCCTGGGAGAGAAAATCAAGAAATACGGTTCTTCCATTTATCTGATCAACACCGGATGGATAGGAGGCAAATACGGCGTCGGATCGCGCATCCCATTGATCGATAACCGCCACATCGTTGACGCCATTTTTGACGGCAGCCTTGACAAGGCACGGTTTACGGTTCTGCCGGTTTTTAACCTTCCTATCCCTGACAGGGTGGCTGGGGTCGACCCGAATATCCTGAACCCGCGGAATTTGTGGCAGAACAAGGATGAATACGACCAGACGGCCCGTCGTCTGGCCTCGATGTTCATCGAAAATTTTAAAAGGTTTGAAGATGCGCCGCAAGGGAAGGCACTGGTTGCGGCCGGGCCGCAATTAGCGTAAGGTCAAATCCGAAACCATTAATCCGGATTAGCGTATTTATGGCAAAACCTTCCAGGTTGAAGTGGACATTGAGTATTGTTGTCTGCGGTGTTCTCATTGTTGCAGGGGTGAAATATCTTGGGAAGGCCTTTGTCCCGTCGCATACGACATCCGCGGTTATGCGGGCCAAAGGGAACCCCGGCGCGCCGATCCGGGTTACCGAATTCATCGACCTGGAATGTCCCGCCTGCGCCCAGGGCGCAAAATATTTAGCACAATTTATGGCCAACCATCCGGGTTCGGTCCGTCTGGAGTTGAAATATTTTCCCTTGAAGATGCACCGCCATGGACTGGAGGTGGCCCGTTACGCCGAGTGTGCCGCCCGAGAGGGCAAATTCTGGCCGTATCACGATCTTTTGCTTGAGCGCCAGGCCAACTGGAGCCGCTTGATGGATGCCACCCCCGCGTTTATCTTGATCGCCGGCGAAGTGGGGCTTGACCCCCAACGTCTGAACATCTGCCTGAAAGACGGTTCCGTGGACGCGCTGATCGCGCAGAACCAGATGGAGGGAGAAAAGCGCGGGGTGAAAAGCACACCGACGTATTATGTCAATGGCAAGATGGTCGTCGGTATAAATTCGCTGCAGTCGGAATTGACGCAATTGCTCAATGCCTCTCAAAAGTAATTTATTCATCCTGCTTCGCGTGCTGGTCGGGACGTTGTTGGTCGTCTCCGGGCTTGAGAAGCTTGTCAGCCCCTACCAGAATTTTTTATACGTGATTCAAAATTACGCTCTGTTGCCTCCTTTTTGGGAAGAACTTGGCGCTCGCGCCTGGCCCTGGGTCGAATTTTTCTTGGGCGTTTTTCTCGTGCTTGGATTCTGGCTGCGATGGGTGCTGCGGGGTGTTATGGCTACGTTTGCCGTCTTTATCTTTGTCGTCGGGCAGGCGCTGGTCAGGCATCTGCCGGTCACTGAATGCGGCTGCTTCGGCGATTTGATCAGTTTTCCGTTGCCGGTCGTTATTACTTTTGATACGGCATTGTTGGCCGTAACGGGGGCCCTGTATTATCGTCTTCGAGAGACGAGCTCTTTCAGCCTGGATCAGCATCTTAGTGATGATGGCCGTCCATGAAACGGATTGTCCTGTCAGTTATAGCGATATTGATGTCGGCGTTGTCTATGGCCCGTGCAGATACCAACATTAAACAGCCTAACGTGAGCGGCCAGTTTTATGCCGCGGACCCCCGGGAGCTGTCTTCCCAAATCGATCAATTCCTCCAGAAGGCCAGCGTCCGTCCATCTGATAAACATATCCGAATTGTTATTGTCCCTCACGCGGGATATGTGTACTCCGGCCCCGTGGCCGCTTACGGCTTCAAGGCGGTAAGCCAGGGCAATTACAAAACAATCGTCATCCTGGCGCCGAGCCATTATTACGGATTTGACGGTATCGCCGTCTGGCCGGAGGGGGGATTCCAGACGCCGTTGGGGGTCGTGCCAGTCGACCAGGATATGGCGAAACAGTTGATGGCCCAGGACGCGAACTTTTACTCTTTGCCGCCAGCCTTCGAGCGCGAACATTCGCTGGAGGTGGAGATCCCTTTTTTACAGAAAACGCTGAAGGACTTTAAAATTGTTCCGGTCATCATGGGCCAGCCGAGTTTTTCGTTGCTTGAGAAATTTGCCGGCAGTTTAAACAAGGTTATCGGCGACAGACAGGACGTCCTGGTTGTCGTCAGTACCGATCTGTCGCATTATCATCCCGACGCCAAAGCCCGCGCCATGGACACGTTGACGATGGCTATGGTCAAGGCGCTGGACGCCGCCGGGATCTGGGAGGGCAACCAGCAGCGGGTCAAAATCGAGATGTGCGGGTTTGTCCCGACGGTGGCGGCCCTTTTGTACGCCAAAGAACGCGGGCTTGATGATGTCGAGGCCCTGCGCTACGCCAACTCCGGGGACGTGACCGGCGAGCGCGACGCCGTGGTCGGGTACACGTCTATCGTCATTTATGATAAGCAAGGTTTTTTTACGACCTCCGAGAAACGGCATCTTCTGGATATCGCCCGCAAGACAATGGAAGAATACGTCCGTACCGGAAAGGTGCTGGAATCTCAGGAAACCAACCCCCGTCTGATGAATGAGGAGGGGGCGTTTGTCACGATCCATAAAAACGGCCAGCTGCGCGGTTGCATCGGGAATATCATCGGCCGCGGGCCGTTATATAAAACGGTCAGGGACATGGCGGTTGCCGCGGCGACCCATGACCCGCGGTTTGATCCCGTCCGGCCGCAGGAGTTAGGAGAGTTAGAGCTGGAGGTCTCCGTCCTTTCCAGGCCGCGGGCCGTCCAAAGTATCGATGAAATCGTTCTGGGAAAGCATGGCGTGATCGTCAGTCAGGGACCCTGGCACCAGGGAATTTTCCTGCCGCAAGTGGCGACGGAAACCGGCTGGACGAAGGAAGAATTTTTGCGGCAGTTATGCGCGCAGAAAGCCGGCCTGCCGGCGGACGCCTGGAAAGACCCGAAGACGAAAATTGAAATCTTTACCGCGGAAGTTTTTTCTGAAAAGGATGTCCGCGAATAATACGATGTGTTAGAATGCCTTTGTACATTTTAATATTTTTTTCCATGCGGCATTTATATCCTAAAAAATCCTGCCTTATTTTAATCATCTTGCTGTTTTTTGCGGTCTGCCCCATCGGTGTCCAGGCGAGGGCTGACGAGGAAGCGGCGCCCGGGAACATTTCCGCTCAATCCGAAAAGAAAATAAAGATTCAACCCGCAAAACCGGCGGAGCGTTTGCTGACGGGGGAAGAGGTCGAAAAAAAGGTGGAAGAATATAACCGCGCCGCCATCGATCTTTTCGAACGGGGCAAGTATCCTCAAGCCCAGGAATTATGGGAAAAGGCCATCGGGTTGATGGAAAATCCCGGGACCCGGTATGTGGATATCGGCGGTCCGCAGGAGGAGCAGGCCGCTTCCGCAGAACCCCAGGCGCCTTCCGTTAATCTTTCCTTTGCCGGCGCAGACAGCGACCTTGACCAAAAATATGAAACCGGGATGTGGCTGCTGGAGCAGAAAGAATACGCGAAAGCGCGGCAGATCTTTGAAGAAATCCACGGGATGCGCCCGGGCTATAAAAATACGGCTAATTATCTGACAGTTATCGGGGAGTTGACGCAAGGCAAACAAACGCCGGAGACGGAACCTGTGGTGCTTCCGGAGGACGAATCCCGCTCTGAAGGGCCGGTCATCATTGAAGGTGAAGGACCGGCGTCTGTTGAAGAAGCGGATTCAGGCAAAGAAGAATTGGAGCAAAAAGTCGCTCCCCTTTACGCGCAGGCTGTCGAACAGTATGAGCAGGGAGAATTGGCTGAAGCCAAAATCAGCTTTAACCAGGTCGAAGTGCTTTACCCGGATTATGAGCTGACCGGGGATTATCTCGCGCGTATCGATGACGACATCCGCGAAGCCGAAGAACGGCGCGTGCAGCAAGAGAAAGAATCCAGCTTAAAAGAGCGGGAACAATCGGTTGTTACACCGGTCGTGGAACAGCCGGTGGAAGAAATTATCGTTGCGCCAACGGCGCAGCCAACGGCGCAGCCAACGGCGCAGCCCACGGCGGCGCGGGAGGAAACAAAAGAGCAGCTGCGCGTCTCGCGGGAACAGCAGCGTGAAAAGAAAATACGCGAGCGTGAACAAACCCGCCAGGAGCAGAAAAGAGCCCGGGAATTTAAGCAAACCGTCGGGCGGAAATACGGGGCGGTTGTCGCGGCGTATAAAAGCGGACAACTGGAAGCCGCTGCGCAAAAACTTGGAGATTTTGAAAAATTCTTGGCTGATGAGGATAAAAACAGTTTGTATCAGAAATCTTATGCCGTCCGCATAAACCGGTTACGCAAAAATATCCAGACACAACAGGCCAAGGCGGAGACACCGCGTCCTGGGTTGAAAAAGACTTCAGTCGGACCGCAGCCGCCGGAACCGCCGGTTTCCTTCGGGCTTCTGGAAAGTGAAGATCTTGCGCCGTCGGACGACGTCCAGGTGCTGCGCCGCCAGAAACAACAGGTCCAGAAAGAGCGCCAGAAAATTCACTCTGCGATCGATATCAAGATCGGCCGTTCCTACGCTCAGGCGGTTGGCTTGTATGATAAGGGGTGTTATCAGCAAGCCGGGGAACTTTTTGAGGCGATCGACCGGGCCAGCCCCGCCTTTAAGAAAACCAAGAATTATCTTGCCGATATAAACAGCGGGTCGGCGACAGCGTCTTCCGCCGGGATCAGGGCGTCCGGGGGCGTAATCGTGACCAGCCCGATTTACGTCAGGCCGCGCGGACAGATTGTCTCTGATGCCCTTGACAGCCTCGAGGTCCAGCCTCATTGA
>JACRHQ010000007.1 GCA_016217585.1 Candidatus Omnitrophota bacterium
CGGCAGGTCCGTAATGACAAAAGTGTTGGTGCGCACGTCAGCGCGGATGGTCCCTACGTTGGGGGTGAGCGCCGCCGTGACCTCCGCCTGGAGCGTTTCCACCTTGGCGTAATTGAGCTCAAACACTTTTGTTTCCGTCGGCAGCACGCGGGAGATGGTCGAGATATCCGACTTCTTGACGACCGTGTCCATCTCCCTGATCTTCGCCGGGGTGTCGACAAGGACAAGGATGCCCGTGGAGTCGTCAAAGATGATTTTTCCGATATCGCTTTTCACGTTGCCCAGGAGGGACCCCACCGCCTGGGCGGAGGCGTATTACAGCTGGAAGATCACCGTCCGTCGCTGGTCGTTGAAATCCGTGCCCTGGCGGGTCTTATATTCGTTATTGGAGATGATCTTGAGGACATTGCCCTGCACCTGGTAAGCGAGGTTGTTCGTCGAGAGGACAATCCTCAAAATATCGTTGATGGTGACGTCGTTGACCAGAAGGTTCACCGCGCCGGCCACGTCCGGGGCGATCGCAATATTTATGTTCCCCTCGACGGCCAAAAATTTCATAAAATCCACAATAGACATCCCCCTGACATCAATGGAAATCCTTTTAACCAACCCCGGGAAGTCTTCCGTGGACATATCCTGTCCGGGCCCCAACCGCAACGTGGAGAAACCGGCCGCAGGTCTGGCGGTCTCACCGGCCGATGGGGCCGCGGGAGCGGCGGCGGGGCCGGCGACGCTATCCTCTCTCTGGTCCTGGAGAGGAGGCTGCGCGGACACAGCAACATTGGCCGCGGGCGAGGCGGGGACATCATCCGCCGCGGCTATGCCGGCCGTCATCCAGAAAAGTCCAATAAAAAGACAAACCGCTTCTTTCACAAGTCCATCTCCTCGCCGTCATAAGCAACCACCACTTTATCCCGCAGGATCTGCTTGACCTGGATTTCCGTTTTGCCGACCAGTTCGCCCTCCCTCAAAAAATATACCTCCTGCGCGGCCACGTCCTGGATCATGGCCTTGGGGGTATCTCCCCACGCGATCCCGACTATTTTCAACCCCTTGGCCAGTTCCTTTAACTGCGGTTTCGGCGGCGGGGCCGCCGGCAAAGGTTCCGGCTGCTCCACGACCTGCTTTTCTACTTCTTCGGGGAGGCTGAAAATATCCCTTGTCCGCACCCGGCTCACATAATAGTCCATGGGCTGAAACCCTTCGGCGGCCCGGGCCTGGAATTTTTCAAACTTGATCCTGGAAATAGTCTCCATCAATTTGTGGATACTCGGGTCTTGGTTGGTGAAGAGCATAACGCCGCAGGCGACCAGGGCGACCAATATCAGCGTCGACACCCTGTTGACCACGCCCAGATCAACGCCGTCGACAAAGAGTTGTTTCAGACCCTGCAAACGCAAGAGGGGATCGAGCGCCCCCCCGGCGGCCGGAGTTTTCGGGGCCCCTGCCACGCCTTTGGCGCCGCCCTTGGGCAACAGCTGCCCGACTTTCTGGAAAAACGATCCTTTGGCACCGGTCCCGGGCGTTTTCGGAGAACCCTGGGCAACCGCCGAAGTTTCTTTTTCCTTCTGCATGACCCTGAACAGCCGTTCTTCCGGCGAAATATTCTCTTCAGGCATTGGACGGCATACCTATCCGGCCAGCGGCCGGTTTGACCTGCTGGTGGACCAAGGCCTCGATGACATCCCTGTCCACCAGAGACCGGTTGTGCATCACGAGGTATTCCAGCGCGTCGTGACAGATCATCGTCGTCTTCCTGGGATACCCTTGCGCGTATTCGTAAACAGCCTCAACAGCGCCGTCATCGAACAACATCTTTCCGGAGAGATACCCGGCGCGTTTAAGCCGGAACCGGATCAATTCCCTGATCTCGTCTTTTTCCAGCGGGTTAATGACATATTTGAATGCGATCCTGTCCCAGAGGTTGGCGATCTGGCTGATCTCCGGGAGAAGCTCCATCTGCCCGAACAGGACGATCTGGATCAGCTTGCTCTCGTTGGTCTCGTAATTTAACAGGATGCGCAAGATCTCTTTGGAAGCCCTGGTGAGCTTCTGGGCTTCATCGATAAAGAGCACCACCGTCCGGCCGTTGAGGACGGCCTCCTCAAACAAGAAATGCTCAATGGCCTTCTTGCAGCCGACGGCGGAACACTCGCCCGGCTTCAGGCCGAAGGATTCTCCCAGCATCGACAAAAAATCCAGTTCCCCCTGGGCCGAGGGGTCGAGGACAACCTTCAAGATGTATTCCGGCTCGCCGGTAAGGGTCGCCATCAACTTGCGCATCAGGGTGCTTTTGCCCGTGCCGACATCCCCGAGGATAAGGCTTAACCCCCTTTTGAGGTCGATAGCGACACGCAGACGGTAAAAAGCCGCCATGTGCCCCCTGGCTTGGTAAAAAAACGCCGGATCGGGGTTTGTTGAGAACGGCTCTTTATACAATCCCAAGAGTTTATAGTAACTCATCTTGTCCCTTGCGGATACAAATTTTACAGATTTTACAAATTAATTTGCCGTATCCGCGCCTCACGCGCCCGTCAATTTCTTGCGGATCAGCCGCAGAGGGTATCCCTCATTGACCAGCCGGGCGATTGCCGACAAACGACTTTTGACCTCAACGCGGTCATACATGCGCACATTGCCGCTTTTGGTCACGACATCCAAAAGCCCCAGGTTCGTGTAATGGTTCACCGCCTGGTAGCTGATCTGGAACTCGCGGATGATCTCCGCCGCCGATATGAAATTGGAATTCAACCTTCCATGCATAAATCAGGATTCCGCTGTTGCAACAGTTATGGTAACCACAATAAGTATGCTATTCACTACATATACCATACCGCCAAAGGCACGCAAGGATTATTTGGAAAATTTTATTTATTCAAAACGAATATCGTCGAGGTAGAACGTACAGCTTTCGCCGTTGACTTCTTAGGAAGTCGACCAGGCGAAACCGCCGCTCAGGTAGGA
>JACRHQ010000087.1 GCA_016217585.1 Candidatus Omnitrophota bacterium
CGCGCAGGAGCCTGTCTTTAATACCGTTTCGACCTGGGTTGTGATGACGTGGGACGACGCCTCTTTCCAGGCGTTACGCTCGCGGTCGCGCTGGGTCGACCCCGACCCGCGGGCCGTGGCGAAGACCCGGCTCTGGACGGACCAGTATATCAATATATTTCCGACGATAAAATGGGGCCGGATCCTGAATCCTGTCAAGGATTTCAGGCCGTTTAAAGGGTAAGATAAGATGAAACGAGAGGATGTTATCCTAAAATACAAAAATTTTTCCGGGAGTGTCCTCTCGGCCGTGCTCCTTGTCCTGGCCTTCCCGCGGACCGACCTCTGGCCTTTGGCCTGGGTCGGCTTGATCCCCCTGTTGTCCAGCCTGGATCATCAAAAACTCTCAAGCGCCTTTGCCCGCGCGTATGGGTGCGGATTTTTGTTTTTCGCCGGGACGCTGTACTGGTTCATCCACGTGACGGTCGTCGGCGCGGTTTTACTGATCGCCTTTTTGTCTTTGTATTTCGGGATTTTCGGACTTGCTTATCACTGGATTTCCCGTCGTGAGACCGCCTGGAAGGCCTTCGGCATCGCGGCCGCCTGGACGGTGATCGAATTCATCCGGGCGCATTTCTTGAGCGGGTTCGGCTGGGTGAGCCTGGGGCATTCCCAGTATAAAAATATGGTCCTCATCCAGATCGCGGATATCACAGGCGTTTACGGCGTGTCGTTTCTGGTCGTGCTGGCCAACGTTTTTTTCAAGGAGACGGCCGGGGCTGTTGCCCGACGGGAATTTGGGTTGCTTGCCCCCGGAGTTGTCGCGTTTTTTATTTTTTTGTCGGCGGCCGGGTACGGTTCCTGGCGGTTGTCCATTTTGGATAAAGCGGGATCACCGGCGGATGAAGTGTCGGTCGCCGTCATCCAGGCCAACACGCCGCAGCAGTTGAAGTGGGATGAAACGGCCTGGCCGGGGATTATGGAGCAGTACAAGGCGCTGACGGCGCGGGCCGCCGGAGAGAAACCGGACTTGATCATCTGGCCGGAGACATCCTATCCGGGGATCCTCCCGCCCCTGGCGAGGCTCGCCGAAGGCGGCTGGGAGGACCGTGAAGTGTTCGACGGCCTGCGGGATTTCATCGCGCGGCTCGGCGTCCCCGTCCTCATCGGGTCGGTCTTGCGTGAGGGCAAGGATTATTACAACGCGGCGATGCTCCTTTCCAAAGACGGAGACGTTGTCGAGACGTACCGCAAGATCCATCTGGTGCCCTTCGGCGAATATATCCCGCTGCGCGGCCTGTTCCCGTTTCTCTCGCAGATCGTGCCGATCGCCGATTTTACCGCCGGGCGGGAATACACGGTCTTTCCGTCTCCGGCCGCTTTTTCCACCCTGGTCTGTTTTGAGGACACGGTCGACGGGATTTCCCGGGGGTTTGTCCGCCGCGGCGCGCGGTTTCTGGTCAATATCACCAACGACGCCTGGTTCCATGACACCAAGGCGCCGTTTTTGCACCTGCAGGCGGCGGTCTTTCGCGCCGTTGAAAACCGCCGCGCCCTGGTGCGCGCCGCCAACACGGGCGTCAGCGGATTTATCGATCCCTCGGGGCGTCTGGTCAAGGCAGTGGAGGACACCCGGGGCAAGAAAACGTATGTGGCCGGGTACGCGCTGGCGCGGGTGCCCCTTGGGGCTGGCGAGACATTTTACACAAAATACGGGGATGTCTTTGTCGCAGGCTGCTGCGGCTGGCTGCTGTGGGCGGCCGTCCGGAGGAGGACAATAAATCCGTGACAGGGACTAATTTTTTCAAGGCTGAAAGCCGCGTTACAGGGTTTGCTTTTGAAGCGATTAGGGCTGGACAGACTTCTGCTGGCAAAGACAAGCCGTGCCACGGCCTTTCGTGAGATTGCGGACCTTGTTGAGAAAAAAGTGTTGGTCCAGAATCCAGAAAGCAAGGGCCGGAGCGTCAGTTACGACCTCGACCAATAAGGGTTCGATCAGACCGCCGGAGAGTTGAATCTGGTCTTCTTTGCATATCTATAACTTGATATACTACAAACAGTTGACATGTGTTTGGACAATCTGTAATCTTAATTGACAATTTGTCCATATGTGGTAATCTTTCAGTGTTATGATCAAGCGTACCGCTGAAACAAAACTCATATCATTGGCGGGGTCTTTCCCGGCCGTTGCTGTGATCGGCCCGCGGCAGTCGGGGAAGACCACTCTCGTCAAAAAGCTCTTCCCCCAAAAGCCTTATGTCCTGCTGGAAAATCCCGATACGCGCCAGTCAGCCGTAAAGGATCCCCGTGGATTTTTATCCCAGTTCCCGGAAGGGGCCGTTCTTGATGAAATCCAGAGGGTGCCGGAGCTGTTTTCCTATCTGCAGGGGATCCTTGATGAAAAAAACAAGCCGGGGCTTTTCATCCTCACCGGATCGCAGAATTTTCTTTTGATGGAAAGTATTACCCAGTCCCTGGCGGGGAGGATCGCTATTTTAAGTTTGCTGCCGCTTTCTTTCCAGGAACTTGAGGCCGCCGGCATTTCTTTCCCGACCTTCGAAGATCATCTCATCCACGGATTTTATCCGCGCATTTACGATCAAAAGATCGATCCGGAAGATCTGTACGCGAATTATGTCCAGACATATATCGAGCGGGATGTCCGGCTCTTGAAGAACATCCACGACCTGACCGCGTTCCATTCCTTTCTTAAATTATGCGCCCACCGCAGCGGACAATTGTTGAATTTATCGTCGCTGGCGACCGACTGCGGGATCACCCACAACACGGCCAAGGCGTGGTTGTCGCTCCTGGAGGCCAGTTATATAGTTTTTCTTCTGCAGCCCCACCATAAAAATTTCAACAAACGGTTGGTCAAAATGCCGAAGATGTATTTTTATGATACGGGTCTCGCGGCATATCTGGCCGGTATCGAAGATAAACAGCACCTTCTGCACCATCCCCTGCGCGGGCCTCTGTTCGAATCTTTTGTAATTTCGGACCTGCTGAAAATGCGGTTCAATAAAGGAGAGGGGTCGAATTTGTATTTTTGGCGAGACAAAAACGGCCACGAAATCGACTGTTTGCTCGAGAGGCCTGCCGGAGCCGTGATCATCGAAATAAAGTCGGGGAAAACCGTTGCGGAAGATTTTTTCAACGACCTGGGATATTATCAAAAGCTTGCCGGTACTGGTCCCGATGATTCTTATGTCATTTACGGCGGCGACCAAAAACAGACGCGGTCTTCCGGGCATGTCCTTGCGTGGAATAATTTCAGCGCTATTTTGAGTGACATCCGATAGCGGGAACAAGCTCACCGCTCCGAAGACCGCCTCACGGGGAGTCCGAGAAAACAAATTTAGGGCTTTGCAGAACCGCAAGATTGTCTATAATAAACGCGGGAGATAAGGTTTATGGCAGCCAGCTCGCTATCGTTGCAGATGTTATGGTGGACGGAGATCGTCGTCGGCGGCCGGGCGCTTTTGTTCCTCGTCCCCGTGATGATCAGCCGCTGGCAAGGACAGAGTTTTCCGGTTTCTTCCGTGGATGACTGGTTCCTGCGGGTCGCCGCGCTTTCTTCCCTGTTTTATCTTCTCGTCGGGATTTTCTCCGTCCTGGGACACCGGCTGTGGCGGCTTTTTCATTATACGGGCCTGGCCCTGGTGGGGGCACTCTCGGCGGGTTTTTTGCAGATGGTCGTCCGGACCCACGCGCCGGTCTATCCCGTCTACTGGCTGCCGGCGGCGTTCGCGCTGGCGGCCGCCGCCGGGGCGCGCCTGGCGTGGAATTCAAGTGGCAAGCGATAAGGAGGACATCCCATGCTTAAAAAAGTCTATGACCTCAAGGTGATCGGCTCGGGACTGGCGGTCCTGTACGCGACGTCGCTGGTCCTCTTAATGCGGTTCGTCGGCGTGTCGGAGCTGCCGTTCAAGATGTACATTTACATCTTTCTGTTCGTGACCCTTTTTATCGCGGCGATCGCCGTTATTTCCCTCAAGGAATGGGGCCGGCAACTGATCGTCGCGATGAACGCCGTGATGTTCGCCGTTATCTTCGCCAAATATATCCCCAGGATCGATGTCGTCCCCTTCGCCTATATCTTCATGAACATCATCGTGTTTTTGTATTTCAGCCAGTCGAACATCCGGATGTATTTTCACGACCGCCGGTTCAGAAAATGGTACAGCCTGCTGTTGATCGACGAGGACGAGAACTTCGTCAAGGCCATCCGGCCGGTGTTGATCTCCCACGGGTGCTCGGTGTTGACGGCCGCGACGGGCGAAGAGGGCCTCGAGATCGCCAGGACCCAGAAACCGGACATGGTGATCATGGACGTCCTTTTACCGAAAATGAAGGGGAGAGAAGTCTGCAGGGCCCTGAAGGCCGATGAGGCGACCAAGGGCATCCCGGTCGTTTTTATGACCGCCAAGGATTCCGAAGAAGACCTCAAGGCGGAGAGGGAGGCGGGCGCCGCCACCCATCTGTCGAAACCTTTCCCCGCCAAACGCCTGATTTCAACGATCCGGATGATCCTGGAGCCCAGATAGTGGTTCGACGCGCCCCTCATCCATGACTTTTGATCGC
>JACRHQ010000091.1 GCA_016217585.1 Candidatus Omnitrophota bacterium
GAAAGTTAATAGGTTCTTCATTTAACTTCACATGCGTCAAACAGCAGCTTGACACTTTACATAACGGATATCCGGGACGTGGCATGAAAAATTCGAATATAACTCAGCTTTGGGCCAATTTAATCGTTGAGGAATTAATTCGCAATGAAGTCGACTATTTCTGCCTCGCGCCGGGGTCGCGATCGGCGCCGCTGGCCTGCGCTGTTGCCGAAAATCCAAAGGCCAGAAGTTTTGTCCACTTTGACGAGCGCGGACTGGCTTTTCACGCGCTGGGGTACGTTTCTGCGACACAGCGGCCTACCGCGATTATCACAACGTCAGCTACCGCCGCGGCGAACCTCCTGCCGGCGGTTGTGGAGGCCTCCAAGAAGAAACTTCCTCTGATTGTCTTGACCGCGGACCGCCCGCCGGAATTACGCGCCGTCGGCGCCAACCAAACCATTGACCAAATCAAGATATTCGGCGAATATGTCCGTTTCTTTTTCGATCTGCCATGCCCCACCATTGATATCCCGCCAAGTTTTGTCTTGACCACTATTGACCAGGCGGTTTTCCGCGCCAGCGGCGAATTGAAAGGGCCGGTTCATCTCAATTGCATGTACCGGGAGCCGCTTGTGGGGAAAGGCAGGGGAACTGTCCCTGCCGAACTAAGACGCTGGCAGAATTCACGAACACCTTACACCTCGTACGCTACGGCGGAGAAAAAACTTGGGGTAGATACAGTTAATGAACTCGCCCAGAAAATTCGTGGTATAAAACAGGGAATCATCGTCGTCGGCAAGCTGGCGGGAGCGCGGGAACAACAAAGCGTGCTGGCCCTGGCTGAAAAACTGAACTGGCCGATCTTCCCCGACGTCACCAGCGGCCTGCGGCTGGGGAATCCGCATAAAAACGTCATTCATTATTTTGATCAGATATTGTTGGCAAAGGCGCGCAAGGCGGACGGCATTTTGCATTTAGGCGGACGTCTCACGTCCAAACGCTGGTACGACTATGTCGAAGCGGTAAAGCCGAAGCGCTACATCATGGTCCTAAACCATCCATTGCGTAACGATCCATCGCACGGCGTTACCTTGCGCGTGCAGGCCCGCGTTGAGGATTTTTGTAGTGCGTTGGCCCAAAAGGTAACGCAAGGCAGGGTGAATCCATTTCTTTCGTCCTTGCAAAAGTGGAATGCGAAGATCGACCGAGTCGTGGAAGAATATTTGGGCAAAGAGCCGCAATTAAGTGAGGCAGCCGCTGGCCGGCTGGTGACGCAGCATATCCCGGCCGATAGTGGGTTATTTCTGTCAAACAGTCTTCCGATCCGGAAAGTGGATATGTACGGCGATCCCAAAGGCAAATCGGTTGTGGTCGGTGCCAATCGGGGCGCGAGCGGGATTGACGGGATCGTTGCCAGCGCGTGCGGTTTTGCCGTCGGGCTTGGGCGGCCGGTGACGCTTGTGATCGGCGACCTGGCGCTGTTGCACGACCTCAACTCGTTGGCCATGTTAAGGAATTCGCCACAACCGCTCGTTATTGTTGCCCTCAACAATGACGGCGGCGGGATCTTTAATTTTTTGCCGATCGCGCAGTTCAAGGACGGCTTCGAGAAATTCTTCGGCACCCCGCATGGCCTCAACTTTGCCGCGGCCGCGCAGATGTTTGACCTTAATTACGCCAATCCCGCGGCGAAAGACGATTTTGTCCGGGCCTACCAGCTGGCGCTGCACAGCCATACGTCCACGCTGATCGAGATCACCGGCGACCGGAAGCAATGCGTGGCGGTCGTTAAGGGATTACAGAAGAAGATTTGTGAGGGGTTATAGTTAGAGGTGGATGGGAATAAGATGCAAAATTTAAAGATCATCTTTGTGGCCGTGGCATCGTAGATGAAAAGAGCCCTTATCCTGACTTTATTGAGATGTCGTTTGAGGAGATCGTCCAGCGGGTATCACCATCAGACGGAACGTTTATCGACATCCGTGACCAGAGTAAGAGAGGGTTATCGGAAGACGAGCTGCGCATGAAAGATCGTCAGCCAGGAGTGGGAGTAGGTTTGACATAATTATGTTATTATGTTATTCTTCGGGTGAAGGAGGATAAAGCGATGATTAAAAAACGGACAACGGTTTATCTCGAAGACAAATTGGTTAAAATACTGAAAGTTCATTCGATCCGGACAGGACAATCCACATCTGAATATATCAACCGCATCATCTCTCAAGATTTACTGGAAGAGCAGCAAGACCTCAAAGATATCCAGAAGATACTTGCCGAGCCCACTGTTCCTTTGGAAAAAGTGCTCAAAGAACTGAAAATAAAATGACGTATCGCGTTGAAGTCAAGCAGTCCGTTATCAAGACATTAAAACGTATCCCGCGGGCAGATCAAGTCAAAATCACCGAAGTGATTAAAGCCCTTGCCCATGACCCTAGACCGCATAATTGTTTGAGGCTGGCTGATTCTCCGTATTACCGTATCCGTTGCGGAGATTATCACATTATTTATGATGTTCAACACGACAAGTTGATCATTATTATCCTCAAAGTCGGTCACAGAAAAGATGTTTATGACCGGTTATAACTCAGATAATGAAAAAAAGGGTGATCACGATGACAACGAGAATCAAGGTGCAAAACATGATTTCCTGGGCCGCGTGCGGGAAATACGAAGACATCAAATACTACAAGGCCGGGGGGATCGCGAAGATTGCGATCAACCGGCCCGAAGTGCGCAACGCCTTTCGGCCGCAGACGGTCCAGGAGATGTCCGCGGCTCTTCACGACGCCCGCGATGATGAAAGAATCGGCGTGGTTATCTTGACGGGCGAGGGGAAAGAGGCGTTTTGCTCCGGCGGTGACCAGCGGATCCGCGGGGAAGCCGGGTACAAGGATGACAAGGGTGTGCACCGGCTTAATGTCCTGGACTTTCAGCGCCAGATGCGTACGTGTCCCAAGCCGATCATCGCGATGGTCGCCGGCTACGCCGTCGGCGGCGGACATGTGCTTCATCTGTTGTGCGATCTCACGATCGCGGCGGACAACGCGATTTTCGGCCAGACCGGGCCGAAGGTCGGGTCTTTCGACGGCGGGTACGGCGCCGGTTACATGGCCCGCATCGTCGGACAAAAGAAAGCCCGCGAGATCTGGTATCTGTGCCGCCAGTACAACGCGCAACAAGCCCTGGACATGGGGCTTGTCAATTGCGTGGTCCCTTACGAAAAGTTGGAACAGGAAACGGTGCAGTGGTGCCGGGAAATTCTGGCGAATTCACCGATGGCGATCCGCTGCCTGAAAGCCGCCTTTAACGCCGACTGCGACGGGCAGGCGGGTTTGCAGGAATTGGCCGGCAACGCGACGATGTTATTTTATATGAGCGAAGAAGGGCAGGAAGGGCGCAACGCATTCATCGAAAAACGCAAACCTGATTTCTCGAAGTTTCCGCGTAGACCGTAATTGAAAAAAGGTTAGAAAAGGTTGCAAAAGGTTGGAAGATGTTGGAAGAGGTTTTCAACATTTTGAAACCTCTTCTAACTTAAA
>JACRHQ010000092.1 GCA_016217585.1 Candidatus Omnitrophota bacterium
GAATTTCTGCACCGTGACGTCATAGAGATCGGCGCCGGTTTCACGTCCTTTTGGCGCCGGCGCGTGGGGCGCTGTAATGCTGTGATACATGAGGACGATTGGTTGGGTGATCATTTATATTTCTCCAGCATTTTATACTCAAAGCTCTTGATGTCATCAAACCCGCTGACTTCGACGCGTTTGAGCTCATACAAGGGGGTTTCCGGCGTATTGACGCCCTGGCTGACGCTTAAAGCGTAGCGGAACCCCAGATCCCGGACGATAGCCAGCGTATCCGCGTTATACTCGCCGTAAGGGTAGCAAAAGGTGTCCAGCCGCTCCCCCCGCGGCAAATTTCTATCGACACAGGCGCGGCTCTGGGCGATTTCCTGGTACTGGGCCTCGTAGCTGAATTGCGGAAGATGCGGATGCGACGCCGTGTGGGCGCCGAAGGAGATCTGGTGGGCGTACATCTCCGCCGCCTCTTCCCAGTTGAGCATGTCGCGTCCGGGGATTTTCGCGTAACGGTTGAACCTGTTGTCCGTACCGACCAGGCTGGTCGTTAAAAATATGGCCGCCGGGAACCCGAACTGCTTCAGGACCGGGAAGGCGTTTTGATAATTATCACGGTAGCCGTCATCGAAGGTGATGATGACCTTTGTTTTGGGGCCTTCGAATACGGCCGGGTATCCGGTCTCGAATTCCTTGAGGCTGATCACCTGGTAGACATTCCGGCGGCGGTATAAAAACCGCATCTGGCCCTCAAAGACCTTTGTGCGCGTGACCAGGTTATGCGCCGGCAGAGCGTCGTTGACGCGGTGGTACATCAAGATAATGACCCCTTTGGGCGCGTCGAATTGGCCGCACAGATGCTTGAATTTGCGGATAAGTTTCTTAAATAGAGTGCTGGACATTTACTTTCACTTCCGGTTTGCCGGTCTTGGGCATGGTAACGCTGACGGTCCCGAGCTGCTGGTCATTGATCAAGACTTCCACCTCATTGTCGTTCTCCCGCATGGAAATATTGTCGGGATTTAATGTGTCGCCGATATCTGTCGCATACAGGACGTTTAGAAAATAATCACGTTTCTTTTTGTCCAGCGCCGTGACCTCCACGCGCCAGGTCCCGACCTCCTGCCACGGCCCGCCGGAATTCTTTTCAATACCCTCTTTTACTTTTTCAGAGATGCTGATGTTCTTAGGATGGGATCCTTCAACCCAGAATTCAAACCCCTCTCCCCCGATTTTCGAAACCGTCCGGTGTCCGGGCAAGAGAGTCTTGTTATACAATTTAGCCGTGTTAAAAACATTAGCGGCGACAAGAAAATCGCTGTCATAGATTTCGTAGTGGCCGGGGACTTTGCTGCGCAGGATTCTGCCGTTGAGCTTGGGTTCACTGACAAGATGCAGAAGCCATTTTTTAATGAAATTTTTGTTTTTAGCTTCGACGCGGTCGAAAACGATTATATAAGCATTATCTCCTTTGCGGATAAAGACGAGGTGCCGGATGTATTCGTTCAATCGGCTGGAATAAGCTTTCGCGGCGTCGCCGATAATATAATCGTGGCCCTTGGTAGTTTTGAAATCCAGTACCTGTGTCCAGTGCGCCCGCGCGTCGTGCAGAAAGGCGTCTTTGAATCCCCGGTTGTTCACGGCACCGAACGTCCGTTTGCTGATCAGCTCTATTCCCCCGGGATCAGGTTTTCCGCCAAGTTTGCGGGGTTCGTCCGGCCTGGACGGGTCAATAATCAGGATATCATTATGCGCGGTTGTGTTTTTCTGGTACTGAAAATAGTTATACTGGCCTTCATAGGCGTCGTAAACCCCTGAATCCGGCACCAGGTTCCCTCTCTTGTAAATCATGAACGTATTGACGTCGAAATCACTGTGGCTGGTCATGGTATAGGCGTTTTTCGAGGTAAATCCCACACAAGTGCTTTCCGGCCGGAAACTTGTACGCATGACGGCCTCCTTGCCTCCTGGGAAAAAGCGCGCGTACGGCAGTTCCTCATAAGAAGCTGTTTGCGGATTTTTGGCTGGCTGAAGTGGGTGGTCATAGATCGCGTTCGCGATATGTTCCAGTTCTTCAAGCCCGGCGTATCCGGTGGTTGTCATGATCCATGATGATATATCTTTGGATATATTGTTGATGCCCCATTTACAGTAGGGGTTATCGGAGGCCAGCCCCAGGGTACGTCCTAAAAATTCCATAAATTTCCAGGAGGAAATCCCCTTGGAATACGAAAGGACCCCGGCATTACCGATAAAGGCTCCCTTATGGAAGATTTCTCTGCCGAGGCCGAAATCGAGCCGGTATAGCATGTAAAATGCGGCGCTACGGCACCAGCCGATTTGCGGATCGTCAACGAGATTGATCCCCGTCGCGCTTTTAAGCGCGAGGAACCAGTCGCAGCCGTCCGCGCCCATGTAATAGCCTTCGAACGGCGTCCCGTCCGCCGCGTAGGCGTACATGCGCGCCGCGTCACCGTAATACCAGTTGTGGTCCCATCGGGCTTTATAATTAAACTCCGCGTCCGGCACGTGATGGGCCAGGGCGATTTCCGGCCACGCCCGCCAGGAATTGAATACCCACTCTTCCCGATGGAAGGTTTCAAACATTTCTTTAAATCCAGAACGGATTTTCCGGGCGCGTTCTCCGATACGGTTGAGACGGGCGAGTTTTTGCGCAAGTTGAGTACGTTCCTGTTCGGTGAGGCCGTTATAAACCCAGTCAAAAGCCAGGGCCATCACAGCCGCGTCTTTTTCCTGCGCCCAGTTTTTATCAATGTCCGGTTCTTTTTCAAAAAGTATCTTTTTGACTATCCCGAGGGCGGTCCGGGCCGCAAGCGGGTCTGTGTTTTCCAGAGCCGCGTACACAAAAGCCGCGTTGATTAAATCTCCCGAGTCCGCTTTTTTAAAAATGGCCTGCCAGGCGGGATTAAACGGCGTGAGTTTTTTTACTATTTCCGGGATGTTCTCTTTTGTAAGAAATATCCTCGGATGGTCCTCGCGGATTTTCAGCTGGTGCAGCTGGCTTTCCAGTTTCTGGACGCGCTGGAGCCCTTGCGGGTCGCCGAAAACGGGGCCGTCCTGGGCCGCGTCGATGGCGATTGAAGCGGATTTCTCCTCCCCGTTCACCTGATCCTTGCCCGACACGGGATTTTTGGGCCGTACGAGGAGCGCCAGCAGCATCAGACTAGATATGACGACTAATAATCTCTTGTATCTCATCAAACTGTTTGTCCCAGGAATGCCGTGAGGCAAAGTTGACGCGGGATTCTTTTGCCCCGGCGTCATCGTTATTCAGGCAAGTTTCAATTTTCTCCAGGAAATCTTTATAACTGGAAGCGACCGCGATCACCTGCGCGTATTTTTTCGTCTCCGGGATATCGACGCAAACAACCGGCCTGCCAGCGGACAGGTATTCGAGGATTTTCAGAGGATGCGAGTGCGTCGTGAGCGGATTGATGTTAAACGGCAGGATCGCCACATCGAAGAAGTTGCTGTAGCGGTATAATTCTTCATATGGCTTGACCGGAAGATAATAAATATTGTCTTGTCGGGGAAGTTCTTCCCCTGGTCTTTGGTCAATCTTCCCGATGAAAACAAACGACCACGCCGGTCGATTTTGGGCAAGGTATTCCACTAATTTATAATCAATCCAGTCGCCGGAGATCAGTCCATAAAAACCGATGATCGGTTCCGGGATCCCCGCCAAATCCTCCGGTTTTTTAACGGCGCCGTCGGTATCGGCCCGGTTGAAGAGGTCGAAATCAGCGCCGTGCGGGGAATAAAATGAGTTGGGGTTCAGCAGTCGTTTCTTGTTGAACAATTCCTCTGAGACAGAAAATGTTACATCCGCTTTTTTTGTCAACATTTCATCCTGCCGTTGGATTATTTCCTGCGGCACGCCTTTAAAGGCGCTCATGTCATCCACGCAGTAGTAGACCAGTTTCCGGCGCGGTAATTTTGTGACCAGATCGACCGTGTTGGGCAAAAACGTCCAGATCTCCGGTTGCGCCAAACGGTATCGGGCCATCAGCCAGCGGAACTGCGCCAGCAGGAGAAATTTATTGAGCCGGCGGATAATGCTGAAACGTTGGAACGGGACCAACAGCGGCGTGTACACGTATAAATTTTCTTTGACCTTTTGCGCGCCGCGCAGGTAGCCTTTCAGTTTGGCGAAGAGCTTGGTCAGATCCCTTTGGGACAGCGTCGGCGTTCTCAAACTCAAGGAATTGATGAAGAAAACCCGGTTTCCCCGGGCGAGGCGCGTGGAGAGATGGTATTTGCTCGTCTTCAGGCCGCTGTCCCAGTCGTCGGAGGAGAAAAACAGGATATCTTTCTGCGTCCCGCCGGCCTTGCGCCGGAACGCTTGATCGGCCCCGGCGAGGCCGATCTTCGTTCGACGCTCGTCGTCGCTCTCCCGCCTGGAAAGCGGCGGGATCCGTGCCCGCTCCTCCTCGCAACGTCCGGCGCAAGGCCGGCGGGACGGATGACTTATGACCGCCGCCATAAGCCGGTCCACTTGCTCCGCGGTCCTGGCCCAGGTATGCTCTTTCATTGACTCGCTGATGGCCCGGCGGTCCCAGTGCCGCTGCAGGATTTCATCGATGGCGCGGGCGATGCCTGCGGATCCGTAACTGTCGAGCAGGATCCCTTTGTCCAGGTTGACGATCCGCGACAGCCCCCATTTGTTCATCGAGACCACCGGTGTCCCGCAGGCCAAGGCCTCCATGACCACGTTGGGCCGGCCTTCGCGCAAGCTCGTCAGACAAAACATGTCCGCTGCCGCGTACCAGAGGGCCAGCTCGCTTTGCGGCCTCTCCCCCGGGAACTTGACGCGTTCCTGCAGGTGATGTTCCGCGGCTAATTGCAGTAATTTTTCCTTATATTCTCCTCCACCGATAATAACGAGATCTGTGTCCTGCTGACGGACATGGCGCAGTGCTTCTATCAGAAAATGAAATCCTTTGGCTTCCAGCACATGGCCAACGGCAAGGATAACGCGGCGATTGTCAGGAAGGCCCAGCGTCCGTTTGGCTTCGTCCCGCGGCCTGAAGCAAAACGTGCCGGTATCGACGCCGTTGGGGATAACGGTGACCTTGCCGCGGTCGATGCCCAGTTCGACGGCTTTCTCCCGAAGAGTTTCCGTAACGACGGTCACCGCGTCGGCTTTTTTCAGGGCTGAACGGATCTGGGCGCGGATTGCCGGAAACCGCGGGTACCAGTTGAGGTCCGTCCCTCTCGCGTTTAAAATCGTTTTTTTGCGCATCCGGCGGCCGAGTAAAACGGCGGCCACCCCGTCCGGATACAGGAAATGCGCGTCGATCAGGTCAAAATCAAATGACCTGCGTAGATTCCTGACGAAGCCGTACAGGCTAAGGTACATCAGCAGGCCATAGAGCGCGCGGCCGATTTTGGGGATGACCAGATATCGGGGGTGATAAACTTTGATCCCGCCGATCTCTTCTTCCAGCGGCACCTGGCTGAACCGAGACCATTTTTCGTTGACCTTCCATTTGGGAGGGAAATACGGGACGGGGGCGACCACCTGTATTTCGTGCATTTTGGCGAGGGCGGCCACGCGCGCCTTGATAAAAGTTGCGTGTTGCGGCATCCGGCTGTTTGGGAAAAGCGTTGTAAAGACAAGGATTTTCATGATTTCCGGTCATCCGGAGGCTGGACCCTCACGCGCAAGACTTTCGCGGGGTTTCCGATGACGACCTCGTGGTCCTGCACATGGCGGGCGACAACGGCCCCGGCCCCCACGATTGCGTGTTTGCCGATCCTTACCCCTTTGAGGATAATGGCCCGCGCCCCGATCCAGGCGTGGTCATCGATCAGGACGTCTTTGGTAACGTAGCCGTCAAATCCCTCTTCGTTCGCCTTATGGTCGCTGGTGAGGATCATGACGTCAGGCCCCATCATCACGTGCCGGCCGACGGTGACGGTCCCCGTCCCCATCACGCGAAGGTTCTCCCCCAGGCCGGCATATTCGCGCATGATGATGTTGCGCCCGCCGCCGAAATCCGCGCCGCGCTCGACGCTGAAGAAGCCTTCGACATCTTTAAACAGCGGCCGGCAGACGAGCCGCCGCAGCCGGCCCGACCATTTTCCGAAAGGCCCCAGTTCATAGGACCGCGGCAGGTTTTTGGCGAAGAAATAATAGAAGAGGTAATAAAGGGTTCTTTCCATTGGTCAGCGCTTCCTTTTTTCACAGCTTTAAGATCTGCAGGATGGCCTCCCTGGCGAAGATACTCATGTCGGAGGGATTTTCCAGAAAATTCTCCGCGTCGCGATATACCACGTCCCAATCGGCCTTTTCCACAGCACGATAAATACAATCTTTCCAGTTATCAGACGATAGAAGCTCTCCCTTCCATCCCGTCTGCCTAAGGGCATTGCGCAGTAAAGGGATGTTTGGCACAAGATCCCTCCAGCGGGAAAGGTACCACCCGATGTCAAAGAAATCACGCCCTTTTGTATATCTCCTGCCTAACAAAGCCGCGATTTTACCTGCGAATAAAGAAGCGAGGTCATAGGACAAAAATGAGATGGGAAAATATTTGTTAACAATATATGTTTTTAAGACACCGCCTTCGGGAGGATTGGTGTCGATTTCAATCTTGATCGAGAATTTTTGGGACCTATGGGGCGAGATGCCTGTCTCGTACATCAAATCTTCAAATTTAATCAGCGCAAAGTGAACTGTCTTCTGGTCATCATAGGCCGCGGAGACATTGTAGCCGGCCAATGTCAATTCCCGTTTTAATGTTTCGATAATCTCCCTGAATGAATAATGCTCCTTCCTGACCAAGCTAAAATCCAAATCTTCTGAAAAACGCGGCAGATCGTATAAAAATCTTAATGCTGTTCCGCCTAAAAAAGCGCACGTTTGAAATACCTTGCGGTTATACATAATCCGCAGAATATAAGCCTGCAGGTATTCCCTCATAAGGTTTAATTTTTCTCTCTCCCCCGTCTTGGAGGCCGTAAGCTCAAGGACATAATCTTTCACAAAACTTTTTCTCCCCTTTGGTACCCCTCGATATATTTCTGAAACACTCGCGCCGCCTCCAGGATACGCGGTTTGTTAAAACGGCTGGCATAGTCCCATAACCGTTTAACATTGATATTTTCCACGTTCTGTAATCTTAATTCGTCAAGATAATCCTGCGAAACATTAATGTGTTTAATATACACCAGATCCAAAATAGCTTTCTCGGCACGGGCCACAAAAGCTGTTTGTCCATCAATTTTTAGTGATTCATAACCCCAGAATAGCGGCGTTTGAATATGCCAGTATCGGAATCGCCCTGCCTTTGAGATAAATTTTCCCTGTCTTTTTGTTGTCACAGATGTGTAAACATAGACCGCCTCCGGGATTAAATGATGATATTCCAGCGCTTTTTCTAAACTGACATAAGAGGGCCGCATAAGAACCGAGGCAATATAGAATTCACTAACCGTTGTTTTGCGGTAGCGTTCGGCTAAGACATAAAAACCTCTTTTTAATTTGATCAGCTTTCCTGCCTTTTCCCACCGGCTCACCTGCACTTTAATTGTTCCCGGATTGCGTGCGCCGATAAAAAGGGCCTCCGTCTCAATGATAGGCATATTTCGGACTTGGTCAAGAAATTTATCAAATTCCATAGCATTTACTTAACATATTTGTTAATATCTGTGTTAATTATATATCATTAGTGGTATTTTTGCAAGTCCGGTTACTTCATTGGACACACAGGCGTTCAAATAGACAAGAATTTGTCCGTAGCCATAAAAAATGGAAGAATCTCTAACCCGTTATCTAACCGGCGATGGCCTTCTTTATTTGCCGAAACGATAAATAACGGAATCCCGGGGAAATGCTTCCGGAAATTATTTAAAGTATCCAAAGAAAGCGATTCTTGCCCCGTCTTGCACTCAAAAGCGATCACGGGTTTTCCGCCCCGCATCACCAATATGTCTATTTCCTGCCTCCCGTGGCGCCAGAAGGCAAAGTCGCAGTCTTTGCGGTTATAATCCCGCAGGCGGC
>JACRHQ010000016.1 GCA_016217585.1 Candidatus Omnitrophota bacterium
CGAACCCGCCGACCATCCCGATCAGGTCCGCGAAGATCGTCAGCATGGGCAGCATCAGGATAAGGCCTAAAAACCGCGGGACGACGAGATATTTCACCGGGTTGACCGCGAACGCCTGAAGGGCCTCCACCTGTTCGGTGACCGTCATGGAACCCAGTTCCGCCGTGATCCCCGCCCCCACCCGGCCGGCGACGATCAGGGCCGTCAAAACCGGCGCGAGCTCGCGGGTCAGGGAAACCGAAATGACGTTGGGGATATAGATCTCCGCGGAGAGTTTGGTCATCTGGTAAGCCATCTGCAAGGCCATGATCATCCCGATAAAAAACGCGATCAGCGCCGAGATAAAAAAGCTCCCGGGCCCTATCGTCCTGGCCTGCACCAGGACCCGGGACCCTTTGAAAGGCGGGACAAAACATAAATAGACGGTCTGCCCCAAAAGGACGGACAATTCACCGATATACTGGACCAACCGGGAGAAGCTGTTTTGGAACGCCCCGACCAGATAATTCCACATCTAAAAATCCATCCTTTGCTGGACGCCCAGCATGTCCGATCCGCCGCTTATCCTGTCATCCTTGCGCAGCAGATATTTGATCTCCGTCGAACCCGCCCCGGCCTGGCGCGTGCGCTTGATCGTCCACTCCCGCTGGGTCAGCGAACCGCTGACGATGGGGGCGAAGACCAGCGCGCTGATCTGTTTCTGGAAATTTTCCTGGTCGCTCAGATCAAAGGGCCCGCTGAAATTGACGCTGACGCCGTCGGCCTTCGAAAGGGTGGAATCGAGGATGCGCATGTCGGGATAGATCCCCTCGGCGTTAAGGTGGATGGTGTTATAGGCCAGCTGTTCGATAGTGCCGTTATAACTTTCGAGGCTCCCTTTGAGGTTCAAACGCTCCGGCGTGCCCGAAATACCTAACTCGCCGGAGACGCTCCCCGAGGAATCATAGCCGTTACCTCTCACCCAGAAGTCCAAAAAATCCTTCATCGCCATATCCTGAAGCTTGACGGTCAGGTCCATCTTGTAAGGATACCTCATGTCCAGGGTGCCGGCGCAATTGAGGTTCGCGACCGAGAGGTCGTTCAGGAACAAACGATTGTCCTTGATTTCGAACTGTCCGGCCAGTTCGCGGATCGGCCGGTAATCGACCAGGGAATCGCGGCTCCAGATTCTGCCCTTCACCCGCGGAGGAACAATTTCAAATGAACCCTCGATCTTGCTTAACAGGTCAAAAAGAGGGGTCCTGAGATGTTCTATGTCTAGCGAGAGCCGGTAATCGCCGGGGGATGTCCTTGCCGCGCTGACGGCGACCGTCGAAGGATGGTTGTCGGCGGGGTTCGCGGGCGGACCGGACTCCGGCGGCGGGAGGAAATCCAGGACGACGTCAAGCTGCTTCCGGGAGAAATCGACCTGTCCGTGAAAAGTAAAGACGACGTGGGCGGATGCCGGAGGACAAAAAAACAGCGGGCCTGCGCATAACACTAAAGACAAGATTCTTGCATTCATCCGTTTACCCATCGTCGGGTTACGCCGTCGGAAGTGAAATCAAAACAGCTTACGCAAAAGATAACAGTTCCTCTTTACGGTTGACCTCGATCTTGCTTCCTTCTTTTAACTGGCCGGAGAGCAGTTCTTCCGCCAGGGGGTCTTCGAGAAGACGCTGGATAGTCCTCTTGAGCGGCCTTGCCCCGTAAACCGGGTCATACCCTTTCTCGATAATAAGCTCAATAGCGTCTTTGGAAACGGTCACTTCAATCTGTCTGTCTTTAAGGCGTTTGACGACGTCGGCGATCTCCAGCTGCACGATCTCGTAAAGGTTCTCCCGGCTCAGGGACTTGAACACGATGATGTCATCGACGCGGTTGAGGAATTCCGGCTTGAACGTCTTTTTGACCTCCTCCAGGAGCCGCTGTTTCATGTGGTCGTACGTGATCTCTTCCTTGGGCGCGACAAAGCCCAGCGACCCCTGTTTGCGCAGCATATCGGCCCCGACGTTGGAGGTCATCAGGATGATCGTATTGCGTAAATCGACATTTCTCCCTAAGCTGTCCGTCAGACGTCCTTCCTCAAAAACCTGCAACAA
>JACRHQ010000094.1 GCA_016217585.1 Candidatus Omnitrophota bacterium
CCGGAATTACGGCCGTTGAAAAAAGGGCTGTCCGTGATTCCGCGGAACGTGCCGGCGCACGGTCGGTCGTTCTCATCGAGGAGCCGAAGGCGGCGGCGATAGGGGTCGGTCTGCCGGTCGAAGAACCCGCCGGGAACATGATCATCGACATCGGGGGCGGCACGACCGAGCTCGCGGTCATTTCGCTGGGGGGGCTGGTTTTTTCGAAATCGATCCGTATCGCCGGCGATGAAATGGACGGGGCCATTATCGAATATTTGCGCAAGACGTATAACCTGATGATCGGGGAAAGAACGGCGGAAGAGATCAAGATCCGCATCGGGTCGGCGTTCCCGCTGGAGGAAGAACTTCAGATGGACGTGCGCGGCCGTGATTTGATCTCCGGGCTGCCCAAAACGATTTCCATCACCTCGGTGGAAATCCGGGAGGCCTTGCAGGAACCGGTGCAGGCGATCGTGGACGCTTCCAAGACCACCCTCGAGCAGACGCCGCCGGAATTGGCGGCGGACCTCATTGACCGCGGGATCGTGATGGCGGGGGGCGGCGCTTTGTTGCGCGGCCTCGACAAAAGGATCGCCGAAGAAACGGGGCTTCCGGTCCATATCGCCGATGATCCGTTGACGGCGGTCGTTCTGGGGACGGGACATGTCCTTAACATGCAACCACGGTTGAGAAGACGCATCGTCGTTGAAACCAAACTGGATTTTTGAAGCGCACAATTTTCATCCTATCATCGTTCCATTCTGAAGAATATGCGTGATTAGAAGAAACCAGAAGAACTTAATCTACCTTGTCG
Organism: Candidatus Omnitrophota bacterium; assembly: GCA_016217585.1. GTDB lineage: Bacteria > Omnitrophota > Gorgyraeia > Zapsychrales > Zapsychraceae > UBA10015. The sequence goes on from JACRHQ010000094.1 coordinate 797, forward strand.
TTTTTCTTATCCCTTTTCTCGCCTTTTTATTCCGCTCCGATGTTTTCACGCCGTTAAAGTTTGGGGTCGTCAGGGCTATTGCCGCGCCTGTACGTATCCTTTCGGTTTCCCTGTACGAGTTAAAGAAAATTCTTTTTTATCACCGGACGTTCAACGAGTATATGCGGTTGCGCCGGGAGTCCGATGTCCTCAAGGCCAGGCTGGTGGGCCTGGAAGAGGTCGTCCGGGAGAATTCGCGGCTGGAACAGCTGCTGCAGTTCAAGCGCAGCGTGGTGTATTCTTCCGTGACGGCCAATGTCACCGGGCGCGATCCGTCGAGCTGGGATTCGTCAATCACGATCGACCGCGGCAAGCGCGACGGTATCCGCCAGGGGATGCCCGTTATCAGCGCGGCGGGAGTGGTCGGCAAGATTGCGGAAGTGGGTGATCAGTCTTCGAAGGTCGTCCTTTTGACGGACCCGCAGTTTAGCGTGGCGGCCGTGGTCCAGGAGTCACGGGAAACCGGGCTTGTGTCCGGCTCCCTGCAGGGAGATATCTGCCGCATGCGTTTTATTAATGCCGACGCCCGGATCAACCCCGGAGACAAAGTCATAACGTCCAGAATAAGCACTTCTTTCCCGGAAGGACTGTCGATCGGCGAAGTCATCCAGATCGTCGGCGACATCCGCAAACCATCCATCGAATGCATCATCAGGCCTGTCGTCGTCTTTTCACAGCTTGAAGAGGTTCTGGTTATTCTGCAATAGCCATGCGCAAGGCCATTGTCATAACTTTTTTTGTTGTGATGGCGTTTATTGCCGAGTTCCTGCTGTTTAACACGGCGGGGCGGTGGGCGACGCCCAATCTTTCGATCCTGCTGGTTGTCTTCTTTAATCTTTATTTCGGCATACGCTACGGGCTTTTTACGGCTGTTGTGGCGGGTGTCCTTCATGAGAGCTTCAGCCCGGATGTCTTTGGCATTTATGTGTGTTCGTTCGTATTTTGTTCTTATATGACGACAGTTTTGAAACAATATGTTTATCATATGGGGTCGAGGCTCTCGCGGTACATATTGATTTTGATCGTTGTAACGATGAACGTGGCCGCTCATTATGTTTTATACAGCGCGCGGGTGGGAGGTATTGAGCCGGGCAATGTGGTTAAATTTGTTTTTTTCCCTGAGGTAATCACGACGATGTTCGCGGCGCCGTTTCTTTTTACCGAGTTGAAAAAATGCGTCTCAAGATTATTCGTATAGGTATCTTCGGCCTTTTCGTGTTGATCGCCTTTGGGCTTTTTTATACCCAGGTGATCCAGGGGCAGTATTTCGCCCGTTTGAGCGCCAATAACCGTATCCGGGTGGTGCCGGTGGAGGGCTGGCGCGGTCAGCTCAAGGACCGTAATGGAAAAGTCCTGGCCGATAACCGTCTTTCCTATGACGTCACGGTCACACCCCAGGAGATTCAGCCGACAGGCTCCCTTCGGCCGTTAGGTCCCCGGAGGGGAGAGGAGGAGACAGGCGAGTCGTTGTTCCGGTTTCTGGGGCAGGTTTTGGCGACCGACCCGAAGACCATCGCGCAAAGATACAGTCGCGGCAAGACCGCCCCCTTCGCCCCGGTCGTCGTCGCTCAGGATATCTCCAAAGAGCAGGCCATGGTCATTGAAGAGAACAGATACCGGTTCTCCAGCGTGCTGGTCCAGGAGAGTTACAGGCGTTTTTATCCGTTGGGAGAAAACAGCGCCCATCTTCTGGGGTACGTTGGGAAGATCAGCACGGCTCAACGGGAACTGTCTGATGAATACGGGTATTCCATGCAAAGTATCGTCGGGCATTCGGGAGTGGAAGAATATTATGACAATTATTTGCGGGGAGAAACAGGGGGGGTACAGATCGAGGTCAACAGCCGCGGCCAGCAGGTGCGGCTGCTGGGATTCCGTGAGGCCCAAAAAGGGCGGGATGTCACCCTGACCATCGACAGTGACCTCCAGCAGGACGCTCTCGAACTTATGGCCCGGCGGCCGGGCGCCGTGGTCGTCATGGACATGGATAACGGGGAAGTCCTCGGTCTTGTCAGTTCGCCGGGATTTGACCCCAACGTGTTTGTCGGAAGCCGCCGGCCCGGGGAGATCGGTCAGCTTTTTTCCGACCCTTCGGCGCCCATCCTGAACCGGGTTATCCAGGGGCTGTTTCCCCCCGGCTCTGTTTTCAAAGTGGTTATGACAATCGCCGGTCTGCACACGCAAAAAATTATCCCCGATACGACGTTTATCTGTCCGGGATTCTATCAGCTCAAAAGGGCGGTATTCCGCTGTAGCCATGTCCATGGAGCGCAAAATCTTATCGGCGGGCTGGCGCATTCCTGCAACGTCTATTTTTATAATGTGGGACTTCGCCTCGGGTCGGAGACGATCAGCCGCTACGCGCGCTGGCTGGGGTTGGGAGAGAAAACTTCCATCGATCTGCCATATGAAGAAGAGGGCCTGATCCCCGCGCGGGAACAGAGGGTCTTGGGAGGAAAGGGCGGATGGCGCGCCGGAGATACCTTGAACATGTCCATCGGCCAGGGGGAAATCCAGGTGACGCCGTTACAACTGGCGCGGCTGATGGCTACCGTCGCGCGTAACGGCGTTGTCGTCCAGCCGCACGTCCTCAAGGCGGTCGGGGATACGCCGGTCGATCAATTCAGCTATGAGCGCAGGGTTAAGATCGATGAAACGATTTTTGAGACGGCGCGCAAAGGGATGCGGGCCGCCGTCGCCGATGAAGCGGGGACGGCCCATGTGACCGATCTCCCGGGTTTGTATCTGGCCGGTAAAACGGGAACGGCCCAGACCTCGGGGGGGAAAAAAACGCACGCCTGGTTCGCGGGTTACGCGAAGGGGAAAAACAGGAATATCGCGTTTTGCATCCTCCTTGAGCATGGGGGGTCGAGTTTTAACGCCTGTCTGGTGGCGAGGGACCTTTTTTCGCGGATGATGGCGAGAAATATCCTTTAAGCGGCGAGGGACGCATGCAGCGGGACATCGAAAAGAAAATCTGGCTATATACCCTTTTGATCATCGGGTTCGGACTGGTGGCGCTTTACAGCGCTTCTTTCGAAAATGTCCGTGTTTCCCGGCAGGTCTTTTATGATCAAGTTGTCTTCGCAGGGCTGGGGGTTATCGTGATGTATGTTATGAGCCGGGTGGATTACCGCCATTTTTATGATACCGCCTATATCCTCTATGCCTTCAATGTCCTGTTGTTGATCCTGGTCCTTTCCGGCGGACGCGACGCCCTGGGGGCAAGGCGCTGGATCGAAATCGGCGGCATTAATTTC
>JACRHQ010000095.1 GCA_016217585.1 Candidatus Omnitrophota bacterium
ACCCTTCCGTGTTTTTGTCCAGACGCCCCACGGGCACCAGATGACGAAATTCCGACGGGAGAAGATCAAAGACCGTTTTTTCCGCGAAGCGGTCTTCGCGGGTGGTGACGCATCCCTGGGGCTTGTTAAAAAGAATGTACGTGTACGCCTTGGCCGCGACGACCTTGTCGTCCACGCAGACCTTGTCTTTGCCCGGGTCGACCGGTGTCGACGGTTCGACTACCCGACGGCCGTTGACGCTCACACGCCCGCCCGTGACCAGGTCAAAGGCCTTGCGCCGGGAACAAACGCCGTTACGGGACAAAAAAACCTGCAGTCGTATTTTAGTTCCGCTGTCGGAGAGCTTCATAGATCAAAATCGCCGCGGAAGTCGAAACGTTGAGCGAATCCGCGGCCCCGCGCATCGGGATCCTGACGCGCGCGTCCGCGTTTGTCTCCCAGAAATCGCTCAAGCCTTCCTGTTCGCTGCCCAGCACGAGGGCGACCGCGCCGGCCAAGTCCGTCCGGGTGTAAAGGGTTTGCGCCAGCGGCAAGGCGGCGCACACCTTGATCCCCGCCGTCCGCAAAAAACGCAGCGCCTCGTCATTGGAACACTGGACTGTGTTGACGGTAAAAACCGTCCCCACGCTCGCGCGGATGACGTTGGGGTTGTACAAATCCGTTTTGCTGTCGCAGACAAGGACACCGTCCACGCCGGCGCCGTCGCACGTGCGCAGGATCGCACCGAGGTTTCCCGGCTTCTCTACCTTCTCGATGACGACAACCATCGCGTTCTCTTTCAGCCGGAGATCCGCCAACGACCGCCGGGGGATGGCGCAAACGCCGAGGATACCTTCCTCGCGTTCGCCATACGCCATCCTGGCGAAAACGCCCTTGGACGTCGTATAAAAACGAGCGCCGGATGCCTCAAGATTCCTGCTACACGTAGCAGAAATATCATATCCCTCACAAACGTAGACCTCCCGAAATCTCACCCCGGCCTCAAGGGCCCGCACGATTTCCCGGATGCCGTCGACGACCGTCACGCCGGAACTTTTGCGATGTCCTGCCGTTCTTAAACGGACGAGTTCTTTAACACACGGATTGGCCAGGCTGGTGATTTTATCGCGCGGCATGTCGCAGGGCTTTCAAAGTATGAGCATTGACCTGGAACGCCCCGGTGCGCCAGGAACGGACCATTTCCTTGCGCAGGGAAGGCCAGCAGGACGCGTACGCTTCCAGGCCGCTCGCGGGCCCGGCGCGGTTGACCCACGCCGGATTTTCGTAATAACTCAAGACCCCGTCGGGGACGATGCCGCTTTTGACCGTCTTGTACGTCCAGTACGTCCAGTGGAACTGATATTCCTTGCAGCAGGCAAGCATGTCCTTGAGCCAGCCGTCCTCCCCGAAAAACCCCTGCCGGTAATTAATGCCGAATTCGCCCAGATAAATCGGGACCTGACGTTTTTTGGAAATGCGCGCGTACCGGGACATGTGCCGTCGCAGCGTGGATGGATTACACCGCCCCGGACCGGCAAAACAGGGATACCGGCGGTCAGGGACAAAGTTAAACGTCAGCGCCGGGGGGTCATAACTGTGGATACTTAACGCGTGGTTGTCGTCGTCGAATCCTTCCAGACAATCCAGGTCCGTCGCCCAGTTGTTGGCTTCCACAAAAAGGATATGATTGCGGTCGGTTTTGCGGATACGCCGGATCAACGTTTTATAAAAACGGTTTAAAAGCTTTGTATTGTCGGTCACCGCTTCGTTCAACAGATCGTATCCGGCAATGTGTTCTTCATCTTTGTACCGGTCGGCGAGAAATTCCCAGAGGGCGCAGACCCGCTCCTGATAACTTTTATTGTCCCAGAAACGCACCGTGCCGTCGCTGTCCGCGTGCCAGTCTTTATTCTGCGCCCCCGGCGCGGCGTGCAGGTCCAGGATGACCCATATCTTATATTTGCCGGCCCAGTCGATGACTTTGTCCAGGAACCGCAACCCAACGCTGCGGTAACGAAACGGCGCGTCTTCAACGACGCGATAATGAAAAGGCACGCGGATACAATTCAGCCCCCAGCCGGCTATTTTGCGGACATCGTCCTCCCGGATGAAGTTCTCCCGGAAGGCCCTGTCAAATTCTGCCATCGCCCTGGGCCCCAGGCGCCGCGTGAATTCCCGGCGGAACATCTTTTCCGGGCGGTTGGCCGCGCCCAGGATGTACGCCTCCATCATCAGCCACCCGCCGAAGTTGACGCCTTTCAAAAAAACAGGCCTGCCGCCCCCGCCCCGCCGGACGATTTGCCTTTGACGGACTTTCAAGAATTTATCCATGCCGCTTCTCCATCATTCGATGACGCGGTTGCGCCGCAGAAAATCTATTATACCGCGCTGCATTTCTTCCTGTGAACCGGCGAAGCCGGTATTGTGCCCGCCGGAAGTCTCCAGAAATTCCTTGGGGCCGGCGGCCGCCTGGTACAGTTTCTCTCCCAGCGCGAACGGGACAAGCTCGTCCTCGCGGCTGTGGAGGAATAATTTGGGGACGGTAACGGAACGGACCTTCCCGACGGAATCCAGCTTTGTTTTGATCAAAAAAGACGGGATAAAAGGATAAACGAGCCTGGCCATGTCGGCGGCGCTGGTAAAAGAAGAATCGACAATCAGGGCGGCGAGTTCTCTTTTGACGGCCAGGTCGATAATGGCCGCGCCTCCCAGCGAAGCGCCGTACCCGATAATCCCGGCCGGGACGATATCCGGACGGCCGCGCAAATAATCGTAAGCGGCCATGGCGTCGAGGTAAATCCCGGCTTCGCCCGGGCGCCCCTGGCTTCTCCCGTATCCGCGGTAATCGATGATGAACACATGGAGCCCCATCTGGTGGAACATCCGGATTTTCTCCAGCCGGTCGCCGATGTTGCCCGCGTTACCGTGCAGAAAAAGGAGCGTGCCTCTCGCTGTCGAGGATTTGACCAGCCAGGCGTTAATGGTCACGTTGTCTTGCGTTTTAATAAAGACATCCTCAAAAGGCAGGCCTATGTCGGAGGGAGTGGCGGCGACGGCGCGGACCGGATAGAAAATGGATTTGTTCTCCAGATAACGCACGCCGGCGACCAGGGTGACCGCCGCGAGGATTAAAACAAAAATAATCTGCATATCTTGAATTGTTTCCCCCGGCCTAGCGCCGGGAAGGGTCCCGGCGCTGGGGGATCAGACGCGTCATCAGGCTGATGGACTTCAGGACATCTTCGATCTGGCAGGGCTTGGTGATGTAATGGTCCGCGTCCAGGGCGTAACCTTCCCGCAGGTCTTCCAG
>JACRHQ010000093.1 GCA_016217585.1 Candidatus Omnitrophota bacterium
CTGGACAGGCGTATTGACTGAAAGATAGGTGTCCGCGATCACCTCCAGGCGCTGACAGGCCTCCTGGGCCAATTCCTCCGGTCCGCTGACGATGATCCAGGAAAGTTTCATTTGCGGCAGCGCGAGTGTCTTGGACAGGCCTCCCAGGACAAAGGTCAGGACAGCGTCATTGTTCACCAGGCTGACAGCATCCTTGCTGCCGGGGAAGGCGAAGTCCGCGAAAACCTCGTCGCTAATAACCGGAATGTTCTTTGCCCGGCAAATACGGTTCAAGGCGGACAATTCATCCTTTTTAATAAACGACCCCGTCGGATTATTGGGGTTGACCAGGACGACCGCTTTCGTGGCAGGTTGGATGCATCCCTCCATTTGCGCGAAGTCAATGTGCCAATGATCTGTGTACGCGAGGGGATAATAATTCAGGGCAACGTCGTTTAAATCGCCTAAAAACTGGAAAAGAGGATAGCTGGGCCGGGGGAAAAGCACCTCTTGTCCGGCGTCGACAAGCAACCGGAACAGGCAGGAATACGCCTCGGAGGTGCTGGCCGTCAGGAATATGCGCTCAACCGCGACCTCATGTCCTTGCTCCCGGTAATACCTGGAAACGGCCTCGCGGGCCTCAAGGGAACCTTGCGGCTGCGGCTCATAGCGCAGATTCTTATCGGACGCCAGCGGCCGAAGAATTCTTCCGGAAGGATAACCGAACCCGCAGCGGGTGGGGTTGGATTCGGTCAGGTCAATAAAGGAGATGTTGGCCTTCTTAAGCTGGTCAAGGACTTTGGCAATACGGTTGGAAGATAACGGCCAGTTGGTGCGGTGGGAAAAAAAATTATCCACGATTTATTTTGGAAGAATTGGGTAATGAAGTCTTACTTCAACCATTTCGACATTTTCTCTTTCACTCGACTATGCGGGATAGTTTGGCCCGAATCTGCCTGGTTCAGACCCTTTTCAATCTTGGCCAGGAATAACAGGCGTTCCATGGCGTCTTCTATCGAAGCGTTATTCGGCAGGGCCCGCACCACTTTTATTACTTTTTCTTTTATAGTCATAGAATAAAGATAACAGGTTTTTACAAAGCATTCAAGGCAATCTTTGCACTTTGGAATTTGTTTATTGGAATTTTACTTATTCGATTCCCGCTGGATCCGCTCGAGCTCTTTGTGTTTCTCGCGCAGCTGCTGTTCGACCTTGTCGTAGTCGGCCTTGGCCACCCACGTCGTGTCTTCTTTTTGTTTGCGCAGCGCCGTGTTTTCCTTGCGCATCTGGGCGAGCTCTTCCCGCTGATTGTCCATTTTGGCCCTCAACCGGGCGCTTTCGGCCTCCGCGGCCCGGCGGCTGTCCTGCAGGCCGGCGATCTCGCGCTTGAGCTCTTCGACCTCCTTGCCCTGACGCAGGGTTTCGACATGCTCGCGGTTAAACTGCTCCTGGACCCTCGCAAACTCGTCTTTGGAATGCTGAAATTCTTTGCTCTTTTTATCCAGCGCGCTTTGTTCGCGCTCGTGCCATTCACGCTCCTGGGCGAGTTTTTCCTGCAGCTTTTTGACCTTCACCTTCTCGACGGTCAACTCATATTCATTGGTCTTTTCCCGCTGCTCTCCGGCGGCAATCTCGTTACGCAAAGATTGAATATGCTTTTGCAGCCGGAGGATCGTCTCCTGCTCCGTTTTAGGCGGGGGCAACGTTTCTTCGCTCACCTTCCTTTTTTTCTTTTGGGGCCGCGGGGTCGTGGGGATCAGGACCAGCATCCCCAAAAGGACGACGACAAAAACAAGACCCAGGATAATAAAAAAAATGGTGAAGTTCATGCCTTTATTTCCCTCTCTCCTGCGGCGCGCGCATCAATTTCTTCAGATTCTCCCTGGCGAAAACGGAGTGCGGGTTAAGACGCAGGATCTTTTCCAGGATCGTTTCAGCTTCCTTCGGCCTCCCGGTCATCAAATAGCAAACCGCCAGATTATTCATCGCCATAGTATTGTTTTCATCGAACAAAAGCGCCTCCTGAAATTCTATGACGGCCTTCGCGTAATTTTGCTCTTTGAGATAACTGACCCCCTGATGATTGTGCGCGGCCGCCTGGGAGGGGTCGATCCTGTCGGCGCGCGCGTACCACTCAATGGCCCGCCCCGGATCTCCGAGCCTGTCGAAACAACGGGCAATGCTGACATAAGTCTCCTTCATCAACAGGGCATAAAAATCTCTGGGGCTGGAAGACTCTGTTTTAGCCATATATCCTTGCATAATGCCCAGGGCCCGATGATAAGTCGCGATCGCCCTGGCGTATTCACCCTTGGTCGCGTAGGCATCACCCAGCAACATGTACGCGCGGCTGAAATTGGGTTCAAAACGCACCGTCCGCTCTATCAGGGGGACCTGGCCCGCCCAAACGGTATTCTGGCGTACCGTTAAGACAAAACAAACCATCCCGAGGATCCCCACGGTCACGACGGCACAGAGGCGCTGCCGGCGCGCCGGCAGCTTGCTTATGAGAAAATGACCGACCCCGGGAACGAACAGCAAAACGCCCGCCACGGACATATAAAGAAAATGTTCAGCCGTTAATATCAGGGAATATTCATTGATAATCGGTATGATGTTCAGGACCGGCGCCAGGCAGATCAGGGACCAACCCGCGCCGGCAAGAAGCAGCCGCCGGTACGGCTGCGGCGTGCGCCGTACGATCAGGATGACCGACAGGAGAACGGCCAGCAAACCGGCCGCCGGGCCGCCGGCCGGTTCCAGGATATCGATACTCCGGTAATAATGCAGGTCGCGGGGAAAAAAGATCGTCCCCAGATACATCAGCAACGTGCGCGGGATCGACAAGACCCTTAAAAAAAGTTCACCGTTGAACTGAACAGGAGGTATGACGCCGTGAGGCATGAGGAATTTGCGCAGGACAAAATATCCGGCAAGGACCGCAAAATAACCGCCGACCCGGAGGGACCTTCGCGGCGGCCGCCGCCCTTCGCGCGGCGCGGCGGTCCTCTCGAGCCAAAGGACCAGGACCGGCAGCATGACCGCCTGTTCTTTGGTCAAAAGGGCAAGAAAAAAAGCCGTCAACGACCCCCAATACATCCTCGCGTCTGCCCGACGCTGTCCAAGACAGTAAAGGTAGATACTGGCAAAACAAAAGAACGCGAATACCAAGTTGGAGACCCCCGAGATACAGGCCACTGTCTCGGTCTGGACCGGATGAAGAAGAAAAAGAAGTGAAACGGCAAACGCGAGGCCTTTTTTATGGCCGCTGAATATGTTTATCAGACTGTAGACAAGAAAACTGTTGGCGATGTGAAGGAGGATATTGAAAAGATGCCACCCGGCGGGATAAAGCCCGAAAAGCGCGTATTCGATCCTGTAAAAAAGCTCCAGCAAGGGCCTGTAATAGGCATTAAGGGCGGATGATCCGCCGTTCTTGATTACGGCCGTCCCCGTGCCGTGAATAATCTCGTTCCAGTCGAAATGTGTGATCAGCGGGTTGAACTGGATGGAAATGATCTCGTCATGGACGAAAGGGTACCACAACGTCTGGCCGTAAGCCAGAAATCCCAGGAGGCATAAGACCAGGGGGACGCGCCTTAACACGGTCTTTTCAAAAGGAGCGGCCACTCATTTCAACTCCTCTTTCAAAATGGCGATACGCGCCGTCAGGGCTTCAAATTTTGTATCCAGGTCCGCCACCAGCGCGGCGGCACCCGTCAAATCGTTCCTTTTGCCCATGTCCTCGAGTTGAGACAGGATCACATGCAAGGCATGGGCCGAGATGTTCCCCGACGATCCCTTCAGGGCGTGGGACAACTTGCGGATCTGGTCGGCGTTGCTGCCGGCGATGGCCTCGCCCATCAGCCGCCTTTTCTCGCGGAAATCCTGGACAAAGATATCCAGCAGTTCCAGGGCGAACGCCTTGTCGCCCTGGATCCTCTCCATAAATTCGGCAAGATCTAGAATTTTCTCGTCCATCTTATATTGATGAGAACGGCAAAAACGTTGAACAACACCACGACGACCGTCAGCGCCGCCATGCACACGGCCATCACGAAACGCCAGTTCCTTTGAAAGTCACGCCCCATCACCTCGGTACCGATATAACCGATCAGCGTCAGGGCAAGCGCGATGGTCGCGCCGGCGACGATAAAAATGAACAGGGAAAACGAACACGCAATCAAGACGACACAAAGGTTGTAAACCACCGTGTTCCCTTTACTGATCTTGCTCGCGGCTATGCCGATGCGTTTCACAGGCCCCAAAGTCCTCCGCACGGCGCGGGGCCGTATTTCCGCCCGACAGACTTGATCTCTTCTTCAACCATACCAATGCGGTCCCGGATATAAGGGTGGCTGCGCAAAAAAAGCGGGACTTCAGGCCCCCGGGAACCAGCCTCGAGAATTTTGAACGTTTCGATACTTCCCCGCGGATCGTAGCAGGCCAGATACGCGTATTTGATGCCCAGACGGTCCGCTTCAGATTCGTCCTGGCGGCTGTAGGCCGAGAAGACAATGCTCATCACCGCGTTCGTGCTCAAGGCGGTGATCTCCCTGGCCTGGTCCCCGCCGATCTGACTAAGGACAATACGGCTGACAAGATCATAACCGAGCGCCGCCTGGAATTTTTTGACGGTATGCCGCGCCGCGCAGTGGCCGATCTCGTGCGCCAGGACGGCGGCGACCTGGTCATCGCTCGTCAATTTGTCCAGCAGCCCCGTGTACATATAGACGTTGCCGCCGGGGGTCGTGAACGCGTTCATTTCCTTGTCCTCGATCACGTAAAAATGATACTGGTAATCCTGCCGGTCGGAGACCTTGGCCAGCCGTTCGCCGACGCGCCGGACCCGTTCCAGCTTTGCCGGGCTGTCCGGGAACTTGTACTGCCGGGCGATACTCTGGTGCACGCTTTTGCCCATCTCGACTTCCTCGGGCGTGGAGATGATGATCATCTCCCGGCGGCCGGTCGCGGGGTTGTACACCGTCGCGCAGCCTTGAAGAAAAAGACCAAAGACTACAGACCAAAGACTAAAGACTAA
>JACRHQ010000096.1 GCA_016217585.1 Candidatus Omnitrophota bacterium
CCCTAAAGCGATCGCCAGGTCAAAAGACGGCCCTTCCTTCCTGGTGTCGGCCGGGGAAAGATTGATCGTGATCCGTTTGGGGCCGAATTTGTAGCCGCTGTTTTTGACGGCGGAGCGCACCCGTTCCCGGCTTTCCCTGACGGCGTTATCCGGCAAGCCGACAATGATGGTGGCCGGAAGGCCGCGTCCCGCGTCAACCTCAATGACAACCGGGTAGGCCTCCAGGCCGTTGATCCCGCAACTGTGGACTTTCGCCAGCATGGATTTAAAGATAGTGGTAAGTCGTAAGTTACGCCTTACGACTTACGACTGTAGAGGGGGAGAATACAAGGATTTTAGGGGAAAGACCTTGCTTTTTTGACCTTCACAATTATAATGTAAGTTATCATAAACCCTTGGGAACGTCAATTTTTTTGTTTTGACATGCAAGCCTTTATCCACAACAAAGTTTTGGTCATTACGCTTCTTGTCTGGGCTATCGCTCAAGGGGTCAAGGTCCTCCTGGGCGTTATCCGCGAAAGGAAGTTCAATTTTAAATGGTTCATCGGCACGGGAGGCATGCCTTCCAGCCACGCGGCCGGGGCGACCGCGCTTGCCACGACGACCGGCCTTCACACGGGGTTTGATTCCGTGGTCTTCGCCCTGGCGGTGGTCTTCGCCCTGGTTACGATGTTTGACGCCCAGGGGGTGCGCCGTTCGGCCGGCCTGCAGGCGGCCCTCCTCAACCAGATGATGGACGAGATGTACTGGAGGGGAAAGTTTGAAAGCGGACGTTTGATTGAACTGATCGGGCATACGCCTTTACAGGTTATTATCGGGTCGGTATTCGGTTTTTTGCTGGCCTGCCTCTTGTATCAAAAGCTCTAGTTCCCCTCAGTATTTGCGTATCAGCGAGAAGGAGATAAATCCCTATGAATAAGAAAATGGTCATGATCGCCGCAGGCGTAATCGTTGTCGTCATCCTTGTCCTGGTGATTTTGCCGAAAAGGAAGGCGGTTGCTCCCGACGCGCAAGGCGGCGCGGCCACGGCAGCGGCGGTAGCGACAGGCGGCAAATCGGCCCAGGCGCTTTATGAGGAGGCCGGCGCGGCGCTCAAAAGCGGCGACCCCCTCAAGGCCAAAGAATCCCTCCGGGAGATCTCCAGCCAATACCCCAGCTTTGACAAAATTGAGGATGTGGAAAACCAGCTTTCGGATATCAGCATGAAGGTCATTTTCTCGAACAGGCCCGTGCCCGAATCGACCATGCACGAAGTGCAGACGGGAGACACGATCGGGAAACTGGCGGCCCGGTACGGCACGACGGCTGATCTGATCAGGATCAGCAATAACCTGCGCGGCGACACGATCCGCGTGGGGCAGAAGCTGCGCATCTGGCAGGGGAAATTCAGCGTGTATGTCGATAAATCCCAGAACGTGCTTTTTCTTAAAAGCGGCGAGGAGATCATCAAGGTTTATCATGTCTCAACGGGGTCCAGTAACAGCACGCCCGTCGGGAAATTCAAGGTCGTCTCCAAGCTGGTCAATCCGGTCTGGTTTAACAAAGGCATCGTCGTCCCGCCGGACAGCCCGCAAAACGTTCTGGGGAGCCGCTGGATGGGCTTTGACCTGCCCGGCTACGGCATCCACGGGACGATTGAGCCCCAGACGATCGGCCAGCAGGTGACCGCCGGCTGCGTGCGGATGCGCAACGAAGATGTGGAAGAACTGTACAGCCTGCTTCCTATGGGCACGGAAGTTGTCATTGTGGATTAGATCGGTCGAATTTCCCGCCTGTCATCTTTCTTTTTTATCCGTTTGCGAAGGGGAGCCGCAGGTTATATGAGCGCACTGGAATTTGAAAAACCGATTTTTGAGCTCGAGTCCAAGATCAAGGAGCTCCAGGTCTTCAGCGCCAACAAGAATATCGCCCTCGAGCCCGAGCTGAAAAAACTCACCTGGAAGCTCGAGAAGATGAAATCGGATATCTACAGCAATCTGACGCCCTGGCAGAGGGTGCAGATCGCCCGTCACCCGGAGCGGCCCTTCACCCTGGATTACATCCGCATGTTGACCAGCGATTTTATCGAGCTGCACGGCGACCGGCAGTTTGCCGACGACCTGGCCATCGTCGCCGGCTTCGCCCGGATCAACGGCACAAAAGTGATGGTCATGGGCCACCAGAAAGGGCGCGATACCAAACAGAACCTCCTGCGCAATTTCGGCTGCGCGCATCCGGAAGGTTACCGCAAGGCGATGCGCCTGATGCTGATGGCCGAGAAATTCGGCCTGCCGGTCGTCATCTTCATCGATACCCCGGGCGCTTATCCGGGGGTCGGCGCCGAGGAGCGCGGCCAGGCCCAGGCGATCGCCGAGAACCTGCGCGATATGGTGGACCTCAAGACCCCCATCGTCGCCACTATTATCGGGGAAGGAGGAAGCGGAGGGGCGCTCGGGATAGGCATCGCCGACCGTGTTTGTATCCTCCAGCACGCGTATTATTCCGTCATATCGCCGGAAGGCTGCGCGTCCATCCTCTGGCGCAACGCGATCAAAGCCCCTTTGGCCGCTGAAGCGCTCAAGATCACGGCAGAGAATTTACGTGAGTTCGGTGTTGTTGATCAGATTATTCCCGAACCGCTCGGCGGGGCCCACCATGACGCCGACAAGACCGCCGCCCACCTGAAAGAAACGATCTTGAAATATATTAAAGAATTATCCTCGCTTCCCGTCCCTGAGCTGCTGGAGCAGCGTTACAATAAATTCCGCAAGATCGGGGCATTCCTCGAGACCCCGGCGTAAATTCCTGGCGGAACATCCGCGATGACCCCCAAACCCGACATCCGTGATTTGTCGCTCGATGAATTAACGCGGCACATGATTTCCGCCGGCGAGAAGCCCTACCGCGCCGTGCAGGTCTTCGAGTGGATTTATCAGAAAGGCGCGTGGTCCTTTGAGGCGATGCGCAATCTGCCCGGGGAACTGCGGGAGTGTTTGAAGAAAGATTTTGATCTCAAGCCCAATACGGTCGTCAGGAAAGTCGTTTCCGAAGACAAAACGACCAAGTTCCTCCTCGATCTGTTCGACCACGAAAAGGTCGAAAGCGTGTTGATCCCCACCGCGACGCGGACAACCGGCTGTATTTCAACGCAGGCCGGATGCAAGTTCGGCTGCAAATTTTGCGCCAGCGGGCTGGGCGGCTGGAAGCGGAATTTAACCTGCGCGGAGATCCTCGCCCAGGTCTTGCACGTCCAGGAAGAATCCCTCAATCATAAGCGGCCTTTGTCGAACATCGTCTTTATGGGCACCGGCGAGCCGCTGGATAACTTCGATAATTTGTTTAAGGCGATCCGGACCATCAATTCGGACAAGGGAATCGGCATCGGCGCCCGGCATATCACGATCTCGACGGTGGGTTTAGTCCCGAAGATCAAGGAACTGGCGAAGCAGAACCTGCAAATCGAGCTGGCTATTTCCCTGCACGGCTATGACAATGAGTCGCGCAACCTCCTGATACCGGTCAACCGCAAATATCCCTTCGACGATCTGATCGCGGCCTGCCGCGAATATTTTAAGGCGACCAAAAGACAAATCACTTTCGAATATATCCTCATCAAAGACGTGACCTGCACCGAAAAAGCCGTCCAGAGCCTTAAGAAGGCCTTCAAAGGAATCATCTGCAAGATGAACCTTATCCCGTACAACCCCGTCGAGGAATTCGGGCATAAAACGCCGTCGGGAAAAGAGATGACTGATTTCCGGGACCGCCTGGAAGAGTGCGGTATCCACGCCACCATCCGCACGCCGAGAGGAAGAGACGTCGGCGCCGCTTGTGGCCAATTACGTCATGCCAGCCAGTTGTTAGCGAAGTAAGAAAATTAAAACAGCCAGACTTAGAAGGTGGACCAGGAGGACATGGTCTTCCCGGTAGGGTTTTCTGTTTAAAAGAAAGAACTGCGCAACGCCCGCGCCACCGGCCATGATCAGCAAGGGCAGGGAATTGGAAAAGACAAGGCCGGCCGTGATATAGGAAATAACGAAAAACACGCCGATCATCTTCTTGCTTGTTTCAAGGCCCAGGACCACAGGCAAAGTCCTGATGCCCGCCTTTTTATCCCCCTCGTAATCCTTGATGTCGATAAAATTCAGCGTCGCCGTGACGCAGACGAGAAAGAAGAAAATAACGCCGAGGGGAAGCGCGAAATTTCCCGAATGGAAGAGCTGCCCCAGCAGGACGAGGACGAGCGAGTTGAGGGAGATCAGCAGTTTTGAAAAGAAGGTCAGGCGTTTAAGCCGTAACGGAGGCGTCGAATACAGGAAATAGTTCCCCATAAAGACAAGGATCAAAAAAAGGCTGATGAGATTCACCGCGCCGGAATAGATAACAGCCAGGGCGAAGAATAGCCACGGGAAATATTTGTAGTCTCGCGCGGGGATGACCCCGGTGACGGTCGGCCTGCGGGGGTTGCTGATCGCGTCGATATCGTAGTCGACGATGTTATTGGTGGTGACGGCGAATAACCAGGCGAACCCCGTGGCCGCCGTCAGGAAAATCCCGTGGAAAAAGCCCGAAGAGTCCGGGGGCAAGGGATAGGGGTGGGTCGCTTGGGACAGGACAACACCTAAGAAAAACATAAATTCGAAATGCAATAATCTCAAAGGCCGGATGTCTTTGAAGATCTCCGTGAAATATGTTTTGTTGTACAGATAAAATTGCCAGAAACCGAGGAAGAGTATGAGAAAAAGCAGGGAATTGGTCATGGCCGGCAGTGTTATCTCGTCTCCCAGGCCAAGGGCGTGCATCGATGTCACGTAGGCAAACGGCAGGGCGCAATAGATGAAAATGACCGTGTAGGTTAGAAAAGAAAACCAGAGGCCTTGCCAAAGGTTCCGGCCTTTGGCAAGGAAATACAGGAAGCTCGCGCCGACCGCCAGGGCGATCTCAACGCGCATCCCGGGCATGACCCCTGAATTCGTCACGGGCCCGAAGAAAGTCAGGAACCGCAGCGGGAGGTCCTGATGCGTATCCGGGAACATGTAGCCGATGCTGAAATTCCTCCAGGCCGGGACGAGCATCCATGTAACGGGAGGCAGGATGAGGATAAGAAATGAAGGCAGAATGACGCGTGAAATTCTTGCCACGGGAACTTTGGTCGCGAAATGAAACAGAACAGTGAGGGCCATGGCCAGGCAGGTGTAAGAAAGATAATAATGTATCAGGTCAGCCGGCAGGTCAGCAGAGGCGATTTCGCCGTCGATGTAGGTCTCCAGAA
The DNA here is from genome assembly GCA_016217585.1 of Candidatus Omnitrophota bacterium. GTDB lineage: Bacteria > Omnitrophota > Gorgyraeia > Zapsychrales > Zapsychraceae > UBA10015. Next base: position 5,252 of record JACRHQ010000096.1, read on the forward strand.
AATTGCGCAGCGTCACCGCGAAGAAGAAAGTGAAGAGAACGTACCCGTAAGGGATTTGGGGAGATTCAAGCCGTTCAATAATATTATTCGCGCGAGCAAGAAGATTATCCCTGACGCGGTTCATTGCGATCGGCTTGGTAACTTCTGGCGGATTTTTTCCATCAAGGCTCGAAATTTGGGATTTTGGAGGAGATATCGCGTTTTTTCATTCTGCTGGATCTGGTTGGGATCATAGCTCATGATCGCGTTCATGAAGGAGGGATCGGAGAGGACGCCGCGGATCTCCGGGTCCTGCATGATGCTCTGGATTTCCGTCATGACGTCGGGGTCGGACAAGAGGCTGGTCTGGATTTCCTGCGCCTGTCCCTTGAACGACGCGCTTTCGACATTCCCTGTATCCTGGGGTGCCGGCGCTGACTCCGCCGTAATGCTAACGATCTCGGATTCAGCCACATTGACCTTGCCCAAATTGTCCGTCTCCAGCGTGTAAACGCCGTCGGCAAGCTGCAGGACATTCCCCTTGATCACCGAGCCGTCTTTGAGCGTGATCGTTTTGGCCGATTGGGCGTGGGCGCAAAGCGCGAGATTCATGGCGGCGACAATAAGGAAGAACCGGAAGAGATTTCTTTTCATCATGATAAGGCCGAAGAAAACAATGCCGAAGGAGGGAGTCGAACCCACATGTCTTTGAGGACAACGGTTTTTGAGACCGCCGCGTCTGCCATTCCGCCACTTCGGCGTGGTGGAGCTGACGAGGATCGAACTCGTGACCTCTTGCATGCCATGCAAGCGCTC
>JACRHQ010000097.1 GCA_016217585.1 Candidatus Omnitrophota bacterium
CGCGGATGGCATCGTCGACGGGCATGACCTCGGCAACCACGACGCGCCCCTTATAACCGGAACCTTTGCAGGCCTCGCAGCCGGCGGCCTTGTAAACAAGGTCGCTTTTAAACACGATCCCCCCGTGCTGGTCGGCAACGGGCTCATAGGGCTCCTTGCATTTTTGACAAAGCCGGCGCGCCAGGCGCTGGCCCATGATCATGACCAGCGACGGGGTCAACAGGTAGTGCGGGATCCCGATGTCGACAAGCCGCGTGATCGCCGAAGCGGCGTCATTGGTATGCAGCGTGCTCAAAACGAAGTGCCCCGTCAAAGCCGCGCGCACGCAGATGGACGCGGTCTCCAGGTCCCGGGTCTCGCCGACCATGATGACGTCCGGGTCCTGGCGCAAAAACGCCTTCAGGGCCGTGGCGAAGGAGAGGCCGATCTCGGGCTTGATGGCCACCTGGTTGAAGCCCTCGATCTTGTATTCCACGGGGTCCTCGACGGTGAGGACATTCTTCGCAGGGTCGACAGTTTCATTGACGGCCGCGTACAGCGTCGTCGATTTCCCGCTTCCCGTCGGGCCCGTCACAAAAAACAAGCCGTACGGGGCCGAGAGCGCCTTGCGCAGCAACTCAATCTGCCTGGCGTCGAAACCAAGGCCCGCCAATTCCAGCGGGACCGCCCCTTTGTCCAGGATACGCATGACGACTTTTTCGCCCCAAACGGTCGGGACCGTGGAAACACGGATGTCCACCCCGCGGTTCTCCAGCTTGGCCGTGATCGCGCCGTCCTGGGGAAGCCGCTTCTCCGCGATATCCAGTTTGGCCAGGATTTTAATACGTGAAACAATCGGGAGGTGCAGATGGGGGGCTGGCGGCGGGATGTTGTACAACCGCCCGTCGATGCGATAACGCAGGATAATCTTGTTTTCAAACGGCTCGATGTGGATGTCGCTGGCCCGCTCATCGATGGCCTGGCGGATGATCAGATCGACAAGTTTGATGACCGGAGCTTCTTCCGCCTTGGCGATGAGCTTGTCCAGACTCAATTCCGCCGTGTCGCCGCTCTTTTCCCGGGAGACCGAAAACAGGTCCTCTTGTTTGATGTCGGTATAGGAACTCTCGACCGCCCGGTCAAGCATGGACGAACCCGCCTCGCCCCCTTTTTTAAAATAAAACTCGTTGATCGCTTCCTGGATCGCCGTCGGCGTGGCGATGACCAGATTGATCTCGCAGCCGGCGATCCTTTTGAGGTTGTCCAGCAAAAGGAGGTCCAGCGGGTCGTAGACCGCGCACGTCAGGGAATTTAGATGGCGGGATAACGGCAGGACACAATTTTTCTTGGCGAAATCGGCGGGGACCAGCTTGTCCAGGTCCTGGTCTTGCTGCGGCTGCAACAACTCCAGGGTGCTCGAAGAATGATACGGGATGCCCAGCTGGTTTCCCAAGGCCTCGGCCATGTGCTCTTCGCTGATCATCCCCAGCTTGATAAGGATCTCCCCGATGCGGCCCTTTTCCCTCTTCTGGACCTCTATGGCGTCCTGAAGCTGCTTCTCGGAGATGAGCCCCTGCTTTATTAAAATTTCACCGAGCTTAAAATGGTTCATGGAATGACCGGGCCTGCCATCCCGGCGGAGGGCCGCGTCGTGTTCAATTCAAATTCCTGGATTCAAAGCGCGAAAGCTCCTTGTTGATCTCCTCGACACGTTCCGGCGGCATTCCCGCCTGGCGTACCGCCCCCGCGAACGGGCCCGCAGACACGCCCCGGGCGAAGCTTTCCTGGAGGATATGCGGCGTAATGAAGATGATAAGTTCCCGCTGCGATGCGGTTTTATCCTTGTGCCGGAAAGCCGCCCCCACGACAGGGAGGTCTCCGAGGACAGGCACGCTCGTCTTCGTTTCTTCTTCATTCGTCCTGAGCAGCCCCCCCAGGATGATCGTATCGCCGTCGGGGATGCGCAAGACCGATTTGGTCCCCCGTTCTTCAGGGTCCTTGAAAGTCTGTCCCGAAAATGTCTGGCCGGTCCTGGCCTGGATAACCTTCGGCTCGATGGCCATGGTGATCTCGCTGGAGTTAAGGTTGACCTGCGGAGTGACTTTCAGAAAAACTCCCGTAGTCGTACGTTCCGCCTGGGCGGTTGTGATGGAATTGCTCTGGGAAGACGTGGTCACCGAAGCCAACCCGATCGCCTCATTAGTCTTGATGTTGATTTCCGCTGTTTCATTATTCAAGGTCAAAATCCGCGGACGGGCGAGATTTTTCGTGTCCGAGCGCGTCCTTAAAAACTGCAACGTCATCGTGAGCCCCGCGAACGATAACGTGCCGACACGATACTCATCGCCGACATCCCCAAAGGTAAAGCCCTGGTTGGCTTTTTTCCCCGCGTTCGCCATCGCCTTGTTACGGTCAAAAGGATACAACGTGTCGCGTTCCGCTCCCATGAAAGTAAACGGCGTATCTCCAAACTTGGCCCCCAGCAAATCGGCGGTCGATTTCGATATGTCCAGCATCTCCACCTCGATGAGGATCTGCGGGACACGCACGTCGAGACGCGCGACCGTCTGCTCGATAACGGCGAACTGGCTTGGGATATCCGTGACGATCAGGCTGTTCGTCCGGCTGTCTTCGATGATTTTTCCGTCGGGGCTTAAAACCGCCTTGACCGCGGCCGCGATGCCCGATTCGCCGGACCCCGCCCCGCTAAAACCGCCGCCGCTGCTGCCTCCGGACAAAGTCTGGTTTAACTTCGAAGACATGACTGTGGCATAACTCAAACGGTACATACGCGTAACCAGTTGCTTCGCGGGTAATTGGAGGGAATAAACCAGGAATATATTGCTCCCCGGCTTCACTTCGTAGGTCAGATTATTGCTGGCAAGAATGCGTTCCAGGGCCTCCTCGATGGGAACTTTATCCAGATAAATCGTAACCGTCTTCCCGGATACTTCCTGAGAGGCGATAAAGTTCATATCGGACTGCTGGGAAAGGACTTTTAAAACATCGTTTAACTGGGCGTCCTTGAAATCCATGGAAATAGTTCTGGTCTCCTGCGGCTTCAAATATTCATCGATGTTGGTAAGTTCACCGGCGCGCGCAAGCGACGGCGAAATCGCGCCCGCCCACAAGACAAGCGACAAGAGGACCGCCAACCATCCTGCCCCTGTTTTTTGATAATAATCTTTCATATCCGCTTACCACTCATCTTGTTTCCGGCGAGACAACCGGACGCCGCATTTCAATGGTGACCGTTTGATCTCCCGCCGAAACGGTAATTCCCGTCTTTTGGATATCCACGATCTTGACGCCGGCCACGACATCCCCGAGCCCGACGATCCTTCCATTGACAATCGCCTGCGGACGCCGCGTGTTCCACACCACCCCCCCGATATTCAACGCCGGCATCGGGGGCTCAACCACCTGTCGCTGCGGCTCAACCGGCGCTACAACGACGGGGGGAACCGGGGGCGGGGGTAAAATTTCCCGCGGCTTGACCTCAACAGGGTGAACCGGTTTCGGCTGCTGCGACACTTCCGGCTCCCGGGGTATTTGCGGCTCAAACGGATTGCGCGCCGGCAAATCTTCGGGAACCGGGGTGCCGGCGATATCTTCTTGCGCGAAAGATTCGATTGGATACATTATAAGAAGAAAAAAAACAAGAGGCCAGAATATTAATAAGAAAATTAATCTATTCATATTTCAGGGTCACCGAGTCAATTTTCATGTTCGCCTCGATAATATTCTTTTTTATTTCATTCGCGCCCTCTCTGGACCTGACTTCCTTCATCCTGGCCGACCACTGTTCCACCCGCAAGGCGTAAAGCGCGCCCTCGATATCTTTCATAAAAAGGACCAGGCTCCGGTAATCAGGGGCAGCGACGTTGATCTGGGCCCTGGCCACCTGGACATAGTCATCGCTGTTTTCCTTGTCCGGCGTGAAGGAAACAATCTGCACGTTACGCGCCGCCGCGAATCCGGAAAGCTTGTTGACAAGTTCATCCGCCGTAACCGGAGACGGAAAACCCTTCTGGAAAGCGGCGTATTCCCCCTTGACCCGTTCGGATTCAGTGACCGCATCCATCCGTTCCCGCATCTGTTTGATCTCCCAATCCAGGACCTGGGACTTTTTGGCGTTCCCCCCGCTCATGCTCACCGCCGCAACAACGGCGACAACGGCAAGCAGGGCACTGACGATAATGTCCACCCGTTTTTGCAGCATCTCGCCGACCTGGCGCATGTCAATATTCCGGAGGTCCTGGATATTGAACCCGCGCAGTTTGTCGACGACATCTTTGAGTTTATCAGTATTCATGTCTAACGGCATTTCAGGGAGAAAAAGGTCGCCGGATACTTGCCGAAGTCCTTGGTCTGAATCGTTTCAAAGTTTATATTCTGGAACAGCTCTGAAAACACTTTATTCCCCTTGAAATTGGCCAACAGATCGTTGACCAGCTTGAACTGTTCGCCGGGGTCGCTCGAATACACATATCCCTTGATATCGACGGCCGGCTTGTCGCCGGATGGTCTGCCAGCCTTGTTCGGCGCGGCTGTTGCGGCCTTCTTGCCGGGGGAAACGATATCCGGATAAACGACATCGATCTGGTCGACCCATGCCCCGTCGGGAAGCAGCGACGGCACAAGGGCAAGCAATGAAGAGACCTCGCTGGAAACCGGAAGCCCCTTAAAATAATCCAGCCTCGCGGTTATTTTCTCGTTGTCCTGCCTCATTTTCTGCGCCGAGACATCCTTGAACGATTTTAACCGCGCGCTCAAAACCGCTTTCTGGTTCTCCTTTTGTTTGACGGAAGAACCGGACAAAAAAAACGGCAGGGCGATGACCGGCAAACATACCAGGGCAGTCAGCAGGATCGCTTTGTACTGTACAGGGGTGGCGGCCGTCTTCTGCGGGGCAGGCTTGACAGTTTTCTGCTTCCCTTCGGAAAAATTCAAATCCGCGGGCAGGCTGACCGCCTGATGAAGCGCCGCCCCGCAAGCTTTGAGAAAATCAACTCCGTTCGCCGGCGGGCCGCCCTTTGGGCGAGCCTCGCCGTTCGGCGGGGCCGTCAAAATGGAATCCGTCGAGATCGAGGCAACCGGCATCCGCAAATCTTCCTCCAGCCGGCGCGTGGCATCCGGGTCGGCAAACGGCGGCACAAACATGACCCGCTTGATTTTGAAACGCTCTTCCTGCCTGGTGAAATAGTTCAGGGAAATCCGCACCTCGTTGATCATCCTGGTCATGGAAACCTGCGGGTCGACCGGCGCCTGCTCCGAACCCGGGATACGCAGCTGGAACTCCCGGACGAATTGGGACAGACAACGGTCCACCACGATGATATTCCCGGATTCCTCGGTCCGTTCGATCAGGGCGATCGTTTCGTCCTTGGGCAAAAGATTTTTCGAGACCAGCGCCCGGATCAGGCTTAATGTCCCCGGCTCGCTTATATTCACGCGCAACGAAGCTCCCTCGAGGATCTTCGTGTACCCCTCCAGAACCGTCTTCTTGATCGCCACAAAGATGACGCGGACCCGGCGGACGGTCCCTTCGACAATCGTCATGGGGTAAAAAGAATAAGAGAGATCGCCAAGAGCAAACGGCACATACTTGCTGGCTTCGAAATCCACAACCCCCCTGATTTCATTCGGCTGCATCCAGGGGATGACGAAAGAACGAAAGATAATGTCTTTTGCCGGAAGGGAAAGATTGACGGCCGACGCCGGGAGCTTCTGCTGACGAAAAGCGTTCTGGACAAACGAAACGGTTTCCGCGGTCTCTTTCCCCAAGGGGACGCTGAATATCCGGCCGGGCTTCCCGGACACCACCTCGACGAAAGACAACGCCGTCTTTCCCCAGAACACCCCTGTTTTTCTGTCTTCGGCCATATGCGTCCTGTGGTCTATATCAACCGGCCTTGCGGGCCTGGGACCTTAACCACTTGTCGATCTCTTTTTTGTCAAACCGCCAGACACCGCCGAGCTTGATACCGGCGAGCTTTTTCTGGTTAAGCCAGTTATAAATGGTCTGTTTCTGCAGTTTTAAATACTTTGCCAAATCCTCGACGTCAAGTAATTGTTTCATGGCCTGGGATATTCAGGAATTGTTCCGCCAAACTTCCCCAATGTTCACTAAAGTTCATTACACTATAACGCTTTTACTTTGTCAAACGATTTGGAACTTATTTTGTGCTACGGGGTTGAGAACCAGGAAATTCGGGATAATGAGCGCGGAAATGACCGGTGGCAAACGGCCTAGTAAACGACATTCACCGACAGGGAGCTGGTATTATAACCCGCAAGGCCGGGGCCGCCCAAATTCATCGTGACCGTAAATTGCCTTGTCCCCAGCGTTTCAGTATACGTGATGACATTGCCCGGGGAACTGCTCCATTGGTTGGCATAAAGAAAAGGGATCGCCCCGAGGGCAAGGTATTGGGCCTGGATGTTTTTCGTCTCGCCGGCCGTATTCACGACCTGCGTGACATTAAGGCTGACGATAGTCACCGTGAGGATCATCAGAACAATAATGATCAGCAAAACCGTCACGAAGACAATCCCCTTGTCATTGGTACGTAACTGACGCAACATAAAAGTCTCTCCTATTCCGGTCCCCGGGCATTACCGATGCCCGGGGACCGGGCATCGCCGATGGCCGGGGAACGGACGTCGCCGATATAACTCTGGCAGCGCGGGCACATCTGGATTCCCCCTTCCTGATAACTGAGAAAAACATGCGTGCAATAAGGACACTGCCGGACCTGCCCCTCATCCGGCGCCGTCGTTTCCCCTCTGTAGAAATTATAAAATATCCACAGGACAAAAACAATACACAGCGGAACCGACAAAAAGATGGAAACGGCGAGAAGGATATCGACCTTGATCATCAATGGGGCAGCCTTAACGGTTTGTACGCGCCGGCCTCATATTTGGTTAAATTATCTCCGGCGGCATCGGCCGGCGGCCTGTCCTCAGGGGACGACAAATCGAACGTGGGTTTCAATGTGACTTTACCCTGGGCGGCGGACGCCGGCGGGAAAACGGGCTTGCCTTCTCCTTCCCGGAAAAAAGGACGCGGCGTTCGCGCCTGGGGCGGGACGACCGGACCATCCGCTCCGTCGACCAACAACACGTCCCGGCTATTATCAGAAGAGACGGCTCCTCCATGCCCCCTCTCGCGGCCGACGTCGCCATGGATATCCTGCTGCTTCAGGACAGATCCGAGAAAAACCAGCATCGGCCGAAAACTCTCGGGGAAAACGGGAAACGTGAACACAAAAGTGTTTAAAACAATCAAATGAATAAAAAAAGATACCAACAAAGCTTTAACGAACAGATATCGCACTGGCCCTCGAACGGTTTCATTGGTCCTGGTTGGTGGCGATATGGATGCGCTCGATCCCCAACCCCCGGCACAGGTCCCATACGTCCACGACGCGGCCCACAGAAGCCCGGCGGTCCGCGCGGAACAACAAAGGCTGTTTTTTATACCCCTGGAGTTTCACGTTGAGCTCCTTGAGCGTGATGACTTCGCCGTTAAGATAAATGACGTTTTCCCTGGTGATGGTCACGATGAGATTCTCATCCTTGATCACGTCGCTGGTGACCGCCTTCGGCAATTTCACGTTGATCCCTGACTGGAGCGTGAACGAAGATGTCAGCATAAAAAATATGAGCAACAGAAACATAAGGTCGATCAGCGGCGCGATGTCGATCTGCCTTAATCCGTGTTCAAGCTTGGTATGTCTTTTGAATTTCATAGTGTCAAGACCCTGAACCCGTTTGTTCGACAACACCGGCCTGCGTGATATGCGACATGAAATTGATCAATTCGGTCGCGCTGCGCTCCATCTCCAGGACAAACCGGTTGATGCGGCTCACGCAGTAATTATAGACGACGTAGGTCGGGATGGCGACCATCAGAC
>JACRHQ010000013.1 GCA_016217585.1 Candidatus Omnitrophota bacterium
GTCCCCAGAAACGTCATCATCAGCCCGAACCCCAGGGCGCCGATCATATTGTGGTAGGTTGATTCCAGCGCCGCCTTGTCTTTCGGATACCGGATGCACTGCAGGATGTACAAATGCCCGACAAGGCCGGCCACGCACACGCCGGAATAACCCATCGTGATCGTCAAGACGTGAGTCCCCAGCCAGAAGTTCGAATTCAATACCGCCACCAGCATCTGCATGGTATCGCCCTCGGCGGCAAATTTTGAGGCGACCATCAAAAAGACAAAGCCGCACACGCTCGCGACGATATTGCCCACCCAGCGTTTGTTGACGAGCTCGATAATGACCCCCGCGACGACGGTGATCAAGCTGACAAAGATAAACGTCTCGTACAGATTGCTCACCGGCGGCCGGGCCATGATGATGACCCGCAGCGTCAGCGCCAGCGCGTGCGGCACAAGCCCCGCCGCGACCAAAAAGCAAGCGGCCCGCCGCCAGACCGGCCGCGCCCCCTCCGGGAAAAACGACCACAGGAAGATAAAAAACGCGAGGGCGTAAAACAGTTTCGCCCACAGGAAAAGGTCGGCCTTGTTGTAAAACAACTCCAGCGGAATTTTGGCGACGGCCTTTTTACGGGCGGGGTCGAGGCGGTTGAGGGCCGAATTGCCGAACGACCGGACCGCCAGGTCGAACTGGAGCTGTTCACCGTTCCAATAATAGACCATCATGTCCCGCAGACGCGCGATTTCCTCACGGATTTTTGGATCTGAAGACCCGCGGTTGACGGCGTCCATCGGGCTCAACCAGCCTTCTGAAGAATCGCCGGCCGGCACGACCGTGAACGGCAGGTCATGATAATCCAGCGACCAGCGGAAAAGCGTATTGGCAAGCTGAAACAATTCCTTGTCGCGCGCCGGCCAGTCCGCGGAATTCTTTTTCTCAAGCTTCCCGGTCAACTCACGCAGGCGGTCCGCGCGCGAGGCGATATCGTAAAAGCTGAACATCTTCTGGCCTTCGGGGAGCCCCAGCGCCTTGGCCACCTCCGGGCTGGTGATCCCGAAGTCCGGCGACGGGAAAGCGAAACTGAACACCTCGCTGTGTTGGTCGTAAAGGACGACGTTCCGGTAGACCCGCAAGACTTCCTGCTCGACGACCGAGTGTTCTTTTTCGCTGATCTTGTCGGCCATCTCGGCGAGGTCTTCGAGTTTGGCGAGGCCGGGCTGCAGCTGGGCAAAACTGTAACGCCGGTGCGGCTCGGCTTCTATCCCCAGGCCGGCGGCGATCTCGGGGTTGTTGATCAGGAAAATCTTGTCGTCGAGGGTCGTCTGCGGCGCAAACAAAAGCCGCCCCAGCCATTCCACGGCCGGTTTACGCTCAAAGGAAGTCTTGCCGGAAAACTGCAGCAGGAGCGTGCGGGCGTAGGTGTCCACGGGCTTGACCCTGCCGTCGCTCAAGACGGCCAGCGCGCCGAAGCGTTCCAGCGAACGGAGTTTGCGCGGCTGGACCGAGGAATCGAGATTGCAGATCGGCTGGGCGAAGGCAGGCGACAAACCTGCGGTGAGGACAAGCAAAAAAATAATGGCAACTTTCTTATGCATGACAAGCATCGTTCCGGTTATCCGGGTATCCGGTTACCCGGATCCTTAATGTTTCAACTTCGCCCTAAATGCCATCAGTAAAAAATGCAGCGCGAGCCCGGCGAAGGTGACAAAACTGGCCACATAGGGCAATACCCTTCCCGCGTTTTTCACAACCGCCAGCGTGGAGGATTCCCTCCCAAACTGGTCTTTCCCATACGAAGACTGGTAAATCGTAAAATCTTTATAACGTAATGGCTTGTTCATTGAGATCAGCACCTCGCGCGACCCGTTGCCGGCCGGGGTAATCTCGACCAGGCTTTTATAACTGCGCGCGATTTCGGTGTTCGGGTACCATTCCGCCGTGAACTCTTTAAGCTTTAATATAAAGGGAAGCGGGGAGCGTTTGCGGCGAAGCTGCATGAAATACGTTTTCCCGCCGCTCGTGATTTTCGCCGCTTCCTCTTCCCCTCCATACACAAGGACGGACACCTCCAGCGGCCCGGCGCCGCGCACGGTCAAAAGACCGCCGGGGATATTTTTCTCCGGCTCCTTGTCCAGAGGTGCTTCTTTAATCGTCTGGATCCCCGAGGCGCTTAAGACATCTGCCGAGGGTTTCCCGGTGCCGTAGGCCCCGGCGTTGGGATAATAATGCCCCACCGCCGCCGTCAACCCGTATTCCGGGAAGGCCAGCCGGTCGTTGGGACGCAACCCGTTTGAGTCGTAGGCGGCCACATCCTGGGCGTTATCTTTTTCAGTCCAGGCCGCCAGTTCCCAGTCATGGTAAGACTGCGAAACATTTGTCCCCTCGCCTTCCCTTAAAGTAATGTGCGACTCCCCGGTGCCGTGGTAAGTAACGAACGCGGCGACGAAAAACAACAAAAGGCCGAAATGGGTGACAATGATCCCGGCCTGGTCCCGTTTATAAACCAGCCGCACGAGGGCCGCGCAGACAAGATTGACAAAGAAGACCCACAGGACAAGCTGGGCGCCGGGAAACGGGATAAATCCCGCGAAGGTGAAGAAAAAGGAATAAAAAAACTTTTGCTGGGCCAGGTACAGCCCGTGGGAAACCTGGTCGATGGTGCCCCACAACGTCAGGATAAAGAGCAGGACCAGGCACACGAGCGTGATCTTGATCGACGCGCAGAATTTGATCGCCGGGTTGCGTTGCAGGTTTTTACGAAATGAATTCATTTTTTCGTATCTCGTCGCTCGTATCTCGTCGCTCGTATCTCGAGGAATGTTTTACGAGATACGAAATACGAGATACGACCTAGTTCAGCTTCAAAGATTGACACAACGCTTCAAATTTATCCCGGTTCTTGAGAACGGCCCCGCGGCTGCCGGTCATCTTCACGAACACGGTCATCGAATCCAGATCGAGGATGGTGGCGATCATGGAAGGCGCCCGGGGATCGCTTTCCGGTTGAAGCCCGGCAAGGTCGATGATCGTCGCGGGCAGGCCGTCGGGCGTCTTGATTTTTTTCCGGGAGGCGAGGAATTTCTGCATCTTCTCCCCGGAGAGGACCTCGAGCTTCAGCTGCCCCATCCAGCGCGCCACGTTGGACTCAAGCCCGCCGGCGGCGCCGGAAAGAGAAATCAGCGCGCACTCCACGGGGTCCCCGGTGTCCGCCGATCTGAACGTGGCCAGGCGCATGCCGCTTCCCGGCGACTCCTGCCAGCCGTCCGGCGTTTGCCAGGATAATGGCGGCTTGGTCGCCGAGGCGTCAAGCATCTCCTGCATCTGGTCGCCGGCAACGCCCGAAGGCATCTGCATGTCACCGGCCGCGCCGGGCATGGCCATCTCTCCGGGGCCGCCGGAGGCGGAGGACATCCGGCGCCGGACAGCCGCATGCGTATCGTCCATGGGCATGTCGCCTAAGCCGGCGTGCGGATCGCCCGCCGTCATCTGCGCCGGCCGCGCCTGTGTTTCTGCCGGCGGACTGACGCGGACTTCCGTATAGACGCGTCTGGCCGACCGCCGCTCGCATCCGCCGCTGGCCAGGGCGCCTGATAAAACCGCCGCTAAAAAAATGTAACCGCAAAATTTGGGATTAAGCAGCATCGACATGGGGTGTATTCTAATCAATCACTTTAAAAAATACAAGCGCTAAACTCTCTCGCGTAAACTCTCGCGTGTCCTTTACTCATACACGACCGCCAGGTGTTCGTCCAGGAGTTCCTGGTTCAGGCAGGTCCCCTCACTGGCGACGAGCGCCGGGTCGCCGGCCCCCGGCAAGTACAAAACGTCCGCGAGATACCGGTCGAACTTGTCCGTGCGGTCCTTGTAAGTCTTGACGATAATGAACTCGCAGTCTTTAAGCCGCGCCTCGACGAACCGTTTGGCTCTTCGACCTTCCTCGGTGTCAATCTCCGGGCAGTTGATCCCGCGCAACCGCAGCTTCTGACTGACGGACATCGGGCAATTGAAATCAAGGGAAACCAGCAGCGTGTCGCCGTCAATAACTTTCTCGACCGCGGCTTTGTAAGTGAACAATTCGTCTTTGGGAACCGCGACCTTCCTGGCTCCGGTGATCGTCCCCCCTTTAAAGGCAAGCTCAACCGTGTCGCCTTCCTTTAATGGGGGAGCGTCCTTGGGGATTGCGTACTGTTCGCGGAAGCCCAGGTCCAGGGCCAACGGACCCCGGCGGATCAACGACTTGTTCGCCGGGACGATCTGGCAGGTGTGCAGCTTCCCGCGGGTGAACGTTAATTGCGGGACAGAATTGTCGTCATTGGCCGGCGCGGCGAGCCTGCGCTTGACGCTTAAATATTCCCGAAGCTTTGTCGTGTCCCAATCATGACGGATAATTTTTTCTTCAAGCTTCTTCCGTTCTTCCGTGTCCTGGACAGTGAGCAGACCTTTATAATGCTCCCAGGTCAATTTGTGAGGAAACTCACAAATTGGATAAGCCCGGTGGAACCGGACCGCCCACTGCAGCGTCGTCCTCTCCCGGCCGGTATCTTCCGCCAGTTTTTCATAAAAACCGGCGGCATACGCGGGCTTGTCCTTGTGCTCCAGAAGGTGCTCGTCGATATATTTGCCGACGTTCCAATACGCCTTCGCGAAGCGGCTCTTGACAAAGACCTCCAGCTCCGCGAACTCCCGCGTGATTTTCTGGACGAGGGTTCTGTAACCGTCGGATTGGGATAAGGACTTAGGCATAAATAATTTGGGTTACGCTGTGCGTCGGGGGATTCTCATAACTGGAACATGCCGGGGCCTTGAGAATCCGGGGAATTCATCCGCGGCGGGGTCCATTGCGCGCGTCTTTTATCGCGCTCAGTTTGACCTTGAGATTTTCCTTGTGTTTGCCGATGAGCCCCAGCGCGTTTTCCACGTATTCCCCGGAGCTGATTTCATCAGCCGCGTATTGCCGCAGAAGGTCCAGCCACTCTTCGTGGATCTCGCAATGTTCGGAATCATCCATGACCGCCAGCGGACAATCCGGGCATCTCTGGCCGGAGAGTTCGTTGCCGATAGTTTCTTTTTCCCACGTCTTGCGGTAGCCGTAGGCATGCGCTTCAATCCATTCCAGGGCGCGCAGCTCCCGTTCTTCCGGCGGGAATTGTTCAATGTAGGCCTGGATCACCTTCAATTCTTTCTTGATGAATTTGTCGTCCTCAAAGACAACCTTTTGATTGCCGCCCACAAACCGCAGGATCAGGGCGAACATGGGATCGTTGATCGTATACATAAAAATTCCTCTCTTTCTCTACCCCGCCAGAGCAACGGCCGGTTTGACGGCCGCGGCCATTGAAGAGGCGTCATTAAATGTAGCGGTGGACAAAGCGCAGAAGCTGCTCGATATCGAAGGGCTTCATGAGATAATCCGTCGCCTTTTGATTCTGCGATTCGATGAGCGAGGAGGTCTGACGGTTGGCGGTCAACATGATGACCGGCAACTCCCGCGTTTCCTCGTCGCTACGGATCGCATTTAACACCTGCCACCCGTCGGGTTTTGGTATCATGATGTCCAGGAGCACAAGGTCCGGCTTCTGCGATTTCACCTTGCGCAGGGCTTCCTGCCCGTCCTCGGCCACAATCACCTTGTACCCCCGGGACACCAGGCACGCCTCGACCGCTTCGCGGGTATCCGGCTCATCCTCAACGATCAGGATATTCTTAAGCATTGAATACCTCCTCTTATCCGCCTCCCCAAACATTCAGCTCACGCGCGGCCCCCGGCCAGATGGACGGCCAGTTTGACGGCCGCAGCCATTGAGGAGGCGTCGGCCTTGTCCTTTCCGGCGATGTCGAAGGCGGTGCCGTGCGCGGGCGACGTCCGCACAAAAGGCAATCCGACCGTAAGGTTGACCAGTTTCCTGAAATATAACGCCTTGACGGGAACAAGGCCCTGGTCGTGGTACATGGCCAAAAGCACGTCGAAGCGTTTTGAGTTGCGCGGATAAAAGACCGTGTCGGCCGGGAAAGGCCCTTCGGCCCTGACACCTTCGGCCCGCGCGCGTTTGACGGCGGGGATGATGTGGCGTATCTCTTCCCGGCCGAGCGTGCCGCCTTCGCCGGCGTGGGGGTTCAGCCCGCAGACACCGATGAGCGGCGACTTGAAGAGGAAATATATTTTAAGCGCGTCATCGGCCGCGCGGATCGCCCGCAGGACAACGCCGGCATTGACCGCCTTGCTCACCTGGGCCAGCGGGATGTGACGCGTGACCAGAAGCACGCGCAGCGGCCCCGAGACGAACATCATGCCGATGTCCCGCGCGTGAAAGGCCCCGGCCAGAAATTCGGTGTGCCCGTGAAAAGACGCGTCGGTTTTCCCGACGGCCTCCTTGCACACCGGCGCGGTCACCAGCGCCGACAATTGCCTGCTTTTAATCAGGTCGATCGCCGTTTGCAGGTACGCCAGCGAGGCCTTACCGGTCAAACGGCTTGGCCGGCCGGTCGTAAAATTCCCGGCCCGCAGACAACCGACGTCGATAAACGCGCAATTTTTGTAACGGACAGGAAAATATTTGCGGAAGAGACATTCATCGCCGATGATGGTAAAACGTGCGGCGCGCCGCAGCGATGGAGCCGCCAGTGCTTTGGCCGTGACCTCGGCGCCGATGCCGGCGGGGTCGCCGAGCGTGATGCCGACCGACCTATTGCTTGATCTCGACATAAGCCTTTTTTTTAAGTTTATCGAGCCACTGCTCGAAGCGCTCCTGGAATTTTCTGCGGAACAACAGATCGTAAATCTGCGCCTTGACTTCCTTCAGTTCAGCCACCTGTGCGGGGATCTTGCCTTTGAGCTTGAAGATATAGATCCCCTTGTCCGTCTCAACGGGGCCGGACACATCTCCCTCCATGAGGCCGAACACGACATTCTCTATTTCCGGGATCATCTGCCCTTCCTCGACGATCCCGATGGAGGGGGTGTCGGAATACTGCCCGGCCACCTCCGAAAAATCCTTCCCCGCCTTGATGAGCCCCGCGGCCTCATCCGCCCGTTTGCGGGCCGCGTCCTTGTCCTCCAGAAAGGTGATATAAATCGAGTCCAGGTTGACGCGCCGGCTTTTCTGAAAACGGTCCTTTTGGCCGTCGTAGAATTCCGTCACCTCCTGCGGGTTGACGAACACCTTTGACCTGACCTCATGATCGACGACGAATTTGATCTTGAGCTGTTCAAGGATCTTGTTGCGTAAATCCGTGACCGTGGCGCCATGTTTTACCAGGGCGTCCATAAAGACCTGTTCGGACGCGTACTTGGCCTGGATTTCCGCCATGCGCTGGTCGACCAGCTTGTCTCGCACCTCGACGCCGATTGCGTTGGCCCGGCTCAGGATCAACTTGTCCTCGATCAGTTTTTCCAGACCTCTGGATTCAAAATCAGCCATAAAATCCCTGATCTCGTCCTCGCCCATCCCCTGGGCGACGAGGCTGACGTAGGTCTGGCGGATATAATCCTGCAAGTCCTTTAACGTAATCACCTCGTCGTTGACAACGGCGATGACGGCGTCGTTGGCCGTCGCCTGGACTTCCTGCGCCCGCGCGGGAGGATTAAAAGCGAGGACCGCAATCATGCAAATTCCAAAAATTTTAATTAAGCGCTCCATGGGGCGTTCCTGTCGTTGGTGTTCGTTTAAGATGTTCAATGGATTCCTTCAAAAGACGGCAATACAGGTCAAAGCCCACGCTGGCGATGTACCCGTGCTGCTCCTGCCCCAGCAAATTCCCGGCGCCGCGGATCTGCAGGTCTTCAAAGGCGATCTGGAAACCGGCCCCGAGCCCGCTGTGTTTCTCGATCGCCTCGATCCTCGCCTTCGCCCGGGACGAAAGCTGCCCGCGCGGCGGGACGATAAAATACGCGTACGCCTTCTGGATGAACCGCCCCACCCGGCCGCGCAGCTGGTGCAGGTCCGAGAGCCCGAACCGGTCGGCGCGGTTGACAATCAACGTGTTGGCGTTAGGCACGTCGATCCCCGATTCAACGATACTTGTGGAAACCAGCACGTCGATCTCCCCTTGCAAAAATCGCAGCATGACCTCTTCCAGTTCGCGGGAGGCCATCCGGCCGTGCGCGACACCCACACGCGCCTTGCTGACCAACCGCGATACTATTCTAGCAATCCGCCAGATATCTTCAACCCGGTTGTGCAAAAAGAAAACCTGGCCCCTCCGCCTCAGTTCCCGCTCAACGGCCGTCCGGATAAGATCTTCGTCAAATCCCACAATCTCGGTCTTGACCGGCACCCGGTTCTGGGGCGGCGTGGAGATAACCGACATGTCCTTGACGCCGGTGAGCGTCATATACAACGTGCGCGGGATCGGGGTGGCGGTGAGCATCAGGACGTCCGCCAGGAGGCGGAAATGCTTCAGGCGCTCTTTGGAGCGCACGCCGAAGCGCTGTTCCTCGTCGATGATAATAAGCCCGATGTCTTTAAACGCGATGTCCCTGGAAAGCAGCCGGTGCGTGCCGATGACGATGTCGACGTTGCCTTCCCGCAGCCCCTTGAGGATATCGCCTTGCTCCTGCCGCGTGCGGAAGCGGCTTAGCATCGCCACCTTGACCGGGAAATCCTTAAGCCGGTTCGTAAAATTGTAATGGTGCTGCTCGGCCAGGATCGTCGTGGGGACAAGGACCACGACCTGCTTGCTGTCCATGACCGCCTTGAAGGCGGCGCGCAGTGCCACTTCGGTTTTGCCGTAACCGACGTCCCCGCACAAAAGCCGGTCCATGGGGCGCGGCGATTCCATGTCTTTTTTAACTTCGGCGGTCGCCTTCAACTGGTCCGGCGTTTCTTCGTAAGGGAACTTTTCTTCGAATTCTTTTTGCCATTCGGTGTCCGCAGAAAACGCGTGGCCTCGCAGGCTCGCGCGCAGCGCCTGGGCGTGCA
>JACRHQ010000100.1 GCA_016217585.1 Candidatus Omnitrophota bacterium
CGGCCGACGCCGACCAAAACCAGAACACCCCGGTCAATTTGACCGACCACTTTACCGTCGACCTCGACCTGGGCGCGGCTCACTCTTTGAATAACAACCAGCACGGCTATCCCCCTATGAATAATATTTTGATTATAAATATTATTAATACAACGGTCAACCACACATTGACATTAATTCAAATCTGTGTTAGAACTCAAAGCTATGAATTTGAAGAATCTTCTGGAAGAACACGGCTTCCCCTCCCCGGCGATCGAACGGATTACCTCAAGCGGCATCAAAGAGCTTTACCCGCCCCAGGCCGAGGCCGTGCGCAAAGGCCTCCTGGCGAAAAAAAATCTCTTGATGGCCGTCCCCACCGCCGCGGGCAAGACGCTGATGGCCGAATTGTGCATGGTCAAATCGATCCTGATGGACAACGGCCGTTGTCTTTATATCGCGCCGCTCAAGGCCCTGGCCAGCGAAAAATACAACGACTTCAAGGAAAAGTACGCCCCCCTGGGGATCGAGGTCGGCCTGGCCATCGGCGACGCGGACAGCCCCGCGGCGCGTCTGGACCGCTACAAGATCCTGGTGGCGACCGCCGAGAAAGTGGATTCGCTCCTGCGTTCGCGCGCCCAGGGGCTGGTCAATTCCCTGTCGGTGGCGGTCCTCGACGAGATCCATTTCATCAACGACGGCTCGCGCGGGCCAACGCTGGAAATCCTGACCGCCCGCCTGCGGCAGTTAAACCCGCAAATCCAAGTCCTCGCCTTAAGCGCGACCATCAGTAACGCCGACGACCTCGCCGACTGGCTTCAAGCCGGGCTTGTTGCCAGCAGCTGGCGGCCGATCCCTTTGAAAGAAGGCGTCTATTTCGACGAGCGGATCCAGTTCCACCGTTACGGCACCAGGATCATCCGGGAAGAATCGCCCGACGACTTGAGCAAGCTCACGCTCGACACGCTGCGCGGCAAGGGGCAGGTCCTGATCTTCGTCAACTCCCGGCGCTCGACCCAGGCTGTCGCCAGACAGATCGGTCCCGACGTCGCCGGGATATTGAGCGCCGAGGAACGAAAACATCTCCTCGACCTCTCCAAAAAAATCGCCGGCAGCCAGGCCGACGCGACCAACATCTGCCGCAAACTCGCCGATTCCGTCGTCCAGGGCGTGGCCTTCCACCACGCCGGGCTTAGACCGGACCAGCGGGAGCTTGTTGAAAAAAATTTCAAGGGCAACCTGATCAAGGTGATCGCCTGCACGCCGACGCTGGCCGCGGGCGTGAACCTGCCGGCCCGAAGAGCCATCGTGCGCGACTGCAAACGCTACGAGAACGGGATCGGACAGGCCTACATTCCTGTTTCAGAATATAAACAATGTGCTGGTCGGGCAGGCCGCCCGCAATACGACGATTTCGGCGAGGCGGTCCTGGTGGCCAAGTCCCATTCCGAGGCCTTGACGCTTTTAGAACGCTACGTCCAGGCCTCGCCCGAGCCGATCATCTCGAAGCTGGGCAAGGAAACGGCCCTGCGCATCCACGTCCTGTCCTCCATCGCCGGCGGCTACGTCCACGACGTCAAGAGCATGCTGGAGTTTATCCAGCACACCTTCCTCTACCACCAGAAACTGACGCCCAACCTCCTGGGGTTGATCGGCGAGATCTTCGATTTCCTGCACAAGGAACAGTTCATCGAAAAAAGCAGTTCGACTGCGCTCACTACAGGCGGCTACCGGTTTTTCGCCACTCCGCTGGGGAGCCTGACCAGCCGGCTGTACATCGACCCGGCCTCCGCGATCACGCTGCGCTCGGGGTTAACCGCCGCGCAGAAGAAAGGGACGTTCTCCGCCGTCGGTATTTTGCACCTGGTGACCTGCTGTCCGGACGGTCCCGTGCTCTCCACGGGCAAAAAGGATGCCGAGGACCTGGAGAACTTCGCGTCGCGGTTCCGGGAAGAATTCATCCTCACGCCGGAGAACTGGCCGGACCTGCCGATAGGCTCCCGAAGGGAGGACGACTATTACGCGTATGCCTCGACGCTCAAGACGACGTCCTGCATCCTGCGGTGGATCGAGGAGGAAAAAGAAGAGCTCATCTGCGAGCAGTTCGGGATCGGCCCGGGGGACATCTACCGGCACATGGAAGGCGTCCAGTGGCTTTTATACGCGGCGGGGAATATCGCGCACCTGTTTCACCAAAAAAGCCTGACGTCCCAGCTGCAGAATTTGCGCACCCGCGTGCGCTACGGCATCAAGGAAGAACTTCTGGAGCTGACGCAGCTCAAAGGCGTGGGCCGCGTGCGCGCGCGCATCCTCTTCGAAAAAGGGTTCAAACGCCTGAGCGATTTCAGGTCCGCCTCCGTTGATCAGTTGAGCCAGATCAAGCCGATCGGCAGGACCCTCGCCCAGGACATCCTCGCCCAGATTGCATCAACCTCAAGCCACAGAACGACCGCTACGCTTCAAAATTGATCTGACATTTTTCCGTTGCGACACAGTTAAGCTTTTTAGGTTTCTTTTTAATGGCTTTAAGCAATTTTTCCACTTCTTTTCTGATCTTTTCTGTTTTGGTTTTCTTCATGATTGGGCAGGACGTAATTGATAATGAATATGTTCTTTCTTTTCCAAAGCATAGATCACATCGAACAAATTGGAGGCTGTTGGATTGCCATCGGCGCTGAACATCCGCATCAAACTTTTGGGATCTTTTTTCGTCAATTTACCTAATTTTTCAAAACCCACAATGGCGTTAATATAATCCCTAAGAAGCGCTTTGCCTGTTTTCAAGTCCCCGGCAAGCATGCATTCAATGCTTTCGCGAAGCATCCCCTCTCGAAATTCGGGGTCCTGCAAAGCCCGTGCCTGTACGGTTTCTTTAAAGTCGCGTGTGATCGCCATCGCTATTGCCCCTGATTGCGTTTTTTATATTCTTCCCAAAGTTCCGCCGCTTTATCAATATCCCTTTGTCAAAGCGCCCTTAATGGGTTTGAGGCTCGAGGTGTTCCCTTGCGCTATCCGGGTCAAATAAGTGTTTACTTTGTTTGCCGCGTGGGCGTCCAGACTTTCAAACCAATCGGCAAAAGGGCTGCCCCCCTCTTCTGTAATGTACTCTTCAACCCTGATATAAGGTAACATATATGTTACTTGGATGCAAATTTTATTTCAAATTTTGCTTTATCCAATTGGTTAGATAAAACCTCTGCTATATTTCTGCTTAAAGGGGGAAATCAAGCGGCAATGGAAGCTGAAAAGGTATCGCAGGGGGAACTACCGTCAACAACAATACATTATCGGCGCGGAAAAGGCAATGAATTCCTTGAGACCTTGCGCCGGCCGCTTGCTTCGGCGGACTCTTTCAGAGAGCGCGCGATGGCCCGCGGGTCGTCCCAGGTAAAAACGCCGGAGTCGAGATCCAGGGCGTTACTTTCCCGCGTCACCCGGCCCGACCAATACTTATTTTCTGAACTCGCGCGTGCCATTGTCGTCTTTGGCGAAATGCCGCTCGAACCATCGGGACGCGGCGGCCGCGACCTCTTCCAGGGCGCCGGGCTCTTCAAAAAGATGCGTGGCGTGGGGGACGATGTGAATGTCTTTTTCCACGCGCAGCTCCCGGCAAGCGTCCTGGTTAAGCTTGATCACCACTGTGTCGTTGCCGCCGACGATCAACAGCGTCGGCGCCCGGACCTTCGCCAGGGCGGCCGCGGCCAAATCCGGCCGCCCGCCGCGCGAGACAACGGCCCGGATCAACTCCGGTTTTGCGGCCGCCGCCATGAGCGCGGCCGCCGCGCCGGTCGAGGCCCCGAAATATCCAAGGGGGAGTTCGCGCTTTTGCGCCTGGAGCCGGGCGGTGAGCCAATCCGTCGCCGCGGTCAAACGCCGCGTCAAAAAAGGGATATTAAAACGAAACGCCCCGGTCAGCGCGTCCCGGGCTTCCTCTTCTTCCGTCAAAAGGTCAAACAGTAAAGAGCCGATTTTCTTCTTAAAAAGACACTCGGCGACAAAACGGTTGCGCGGGCTCAACCGGCTGCTGCCGCTGCCGTGGGCGAAGATCACGAGGCCGCTCGCCCCGGCCGGCACGCGCAGGTCCCCGCGCAGGCGCGCGTCCTTGAGCGCGATGACCACCGTCTCTTCCCGGGCCTCCTGGCCGGAAGCTGTTTTCATTTCTTGTCTCCGCGATAACTACATCCTGACGTCGAGATGAGGCGCCTGCTGGAAATTGAGGACCTTTTGGACCCGCACGCGGACTTTGATCTCCTCCTGCGGATAATGCTTTTTGTTCTCCAGCCCCGGCAGGTAACCGTTGAGGACCGCCACGCTTTCAATGTCCTCGAGCCGGCCGACTAGCTGGTAACCCGTGTCCCTGGCCGGCTGCCAGACAACGAGCGACACGTTCGGGTTCTTTTCGAGGTTGGCAAAGGTGGACTGGCAGGGCCACATCGTCAGGAGAACCGAGTCGCCGGGGCCCGCCGCGATATCCTTGACGACCGCGATATGCGGCGTCCCCGCGGCGTCCGCCGTCGCCAGAAACAGATGCCCCACCTCTTTAGCCATCGCGACGGCGCGTTTGATCTGCGGCTGCATCTTTCTCAATGAGCCCTCAAGGGGACACTATACTTATTTCCGGGAGGAATTAAGTATCGTGTCCCTCTATTTCCTTTATCGGACTTCGACACAAATATAAGCTCCAAATCACTCGTCATCAAACATGTGCCGTCCTTATTGTTTTCTAGTTTTATTGTCAGAATCGTCTTGTTTCGCAATCGAAAAAATCTCCGCGCCGCGACGCGAGTGACAGCAGACACCATCTGGAACGTCCCGCCATTCTCGTCAAATTGCGTCACAGTATACAAGTGCTTTAAATATTGCCCTTGCGACTCTTCTTCATTTGCGATTTCAGTCCCGACGCCGAGCTCTTTGGAGTTTAACAAGACGAACTTCTTATGGTCAGGAGTCAACTGAAGATACCAGCGATCCAGGTGTTTCAAGAAATAGAAAACGCAGCCGGGGTCTTTCTTTACAATTGTCGAGAAGCCAAGACGTATTGTCTTTTCAGGATCCGGAATATTCTCGGCTTTGCCGGGGCTTGCCATATACCCCCAAAAGAAGAGTAAGAATAAACAAATGAATCTTCTCATTGGTCGAACACTTAGCAATTCCTTCCGTATCAAGAGCCCCCTGCCTTTGTGACGCCTGCCTTTAGGCGAGGCCCGCCCCTACGCATGATACCTTACCGCTGACCCTTCGTCCCCGCCGGAAATCACAGCTCGAATTTCAATTCGATCTGCGGGTTGCGCTTTTTGACTTCTTTCAGGACTTCCTTGACCAGGAGGATCGCGTCGTCAAAGCCCGCCCGGCCTTGAGCATCGCGTTGTAGGCCAGCAAATACGTCGCGCGCTCGGCGATGTCCTTGATCTTTTTGGCTTCGGCCAGATCGCGCGCGGCCTCCCGCAGAAGTTCTTCCACCTGCGTGACGCCCGCGGGTTGTTTGCGCAACTTGCCGGACTTTTCCAGATCTTTGATGATCCCTTCAGACATCGAGCCGGCCTTTCAGCATAAAGGGGCGTTCTTTGAGGACCGTGTTGAGAAATCCCCCCGCCTTTTTCTTTTCCATCTGGAACTCTTCTTCCGTGTACGCGGTGAAATTTATCTACCGCCGGAGTCTGGATTCCAGGCCGCGGACCTGGCGGGTGAATTTATCCCGGGGGAACTGGCCCACCACGACCAGATCGACGTCGGAAGCCGCGTTCTCCTGTTCTTTGGCGTAAGAGCCGTAGATAAACGCGCGGTTGATCCCCGGATAAGCGTCAATGACGCCCTTTAACGACCCGGCAACGCCCGTAGTCTTAAAAACGATCCTTTTGAGTTCATCAAACAAAGAATATTGGGAGTTCAGCACGTAAAACTTCGAATTCCCCCGGACACGGGACGTGAACAGGCCTTCCCTTTCCAGTTTTCTTAATTCGCGCGACAAGTTGCCGGCGTCTTCCTGGATGAGGCCGGCCAATTCCCGGACATAGAAGTTCTCGCCCGCGTGGCTGAAGGTGAAGGCCAGGAGCCTTCTTCTTAATCTGGTGTTCAGGAAAGGGAGCATGATTAGTCCTATGTTGTATATATTACATCAATCGTTGTATATCATACAACAGTACTTCTTCTTGTCAAGGCCCTACCCCTCATACCTCACCGCTAACCCTTCATCTAACAACCTCTGATTCAAGTACTCGCCTTCTGCCGTGACTTTGGCCGGGTCTTGTTCGGCCGGTGAGAAAAATATGTCCGCCAGATAGCGGCCGTGCAAATCCGACCAGTAGCTTTTAACGATAATAAAATCGCAGGGTTGAAGGGCGGCTTCCACAAACGCTTTGGCCTCCCTGCCTTTGGCCGTGTTGAGTTCGGGGCAATCGATCCCGCGCAGGCGCAGTTTCTGGCGGGTAACGGCTTTAAGGCCCAGGTCGATCTCGGCGCGCAGGGTGTCGCCGTCAATGACTTTCACGACGAGCGCTTTGTAGACGTACAGATCTTTAGGCGTGCGCCGGCTGGCTGTAATGTCAAAGCCGCCGCCGGCCGGCACGGTTTCAACCACGGGACTTTTAAGCGCGGCGGGGGAAGAAACCCTCGCCGGACGCCACATGCTGAACCCGCAGTCGACAAACACCTCTCCTTGATCCGCCGGGATGAGCGCCTGCGCCAGCTTGTAGCTATAGAGCGTGCCGCGGGTGACATTAAGTTTAGGTGATAGGTGATTGGTGTCAGGTGATAGTTGGCGGCGGTGGCCGTTGAAGAAAACGCGTTTAATGCCGTCGGCGCGCAGGTGTTCAACCAAGTCACGCGAGCTCCAGTCTTCCTTAATGGTTTTACGTTCGTAAGCCTGCCGCTCTTGTTTATCCTCAATCGTAGAAAGGACCTGGTAGCGTGTCCAGTCCAATTCAGCAGGCGCCTGCTGAATTGGGTAGGCGATGTAGAACCGGCGCATATAGCGTAAATTCGTCGCGGAAAACCCGTCGCCGTATTTTTGGGTGAGGTGCTGGGAGATCTGTGCCAGGAGCGCTTCGCCGTACTGGGCGCGGAGATTGTTCTTCTGCTCGACGGTGACGATCCGCTTGCCGATTTCCCAGTAGGCGCGGGTGACAATGAGGTTCAGCGCGCGGCTGCTTTCCTTTTGGGCCCGGGTGTAAATGGCGTCGATCTGCTCCAGGAGGGTCTGGTATTCCGAGGCTTTCAGCGCGCCGGGCATAAGGGTTTTATAATCCAAACCGCGGGAAGTGTCAATGTGTTTCACAAAGGCGGGCGAAAGGCCGGGAGGCCCGGGTCAAGCCAACTTTGCCCGGTGGGTCAGGATATTCGCCCAGGTGAACATCTCTTCGGCCCAGGTTTCATTGAAATCAGAAACGTCCCTGGACCCGGCAAATGTCTTTTGAAAGGCGTCAAAAGTTTTTTGAAAACGCGCGGTTTTCGGCGCCCGCTCCAGGGCATTGACGTACTCTTCGGTCTCGGCCATAAACTGCCTGAGGCGATTATGCCGGCCTTCCAGCGCCCAGCGCCCCAGCCGTCCCAGATTCACCGCGATATTCAAGGTCAATTCCCGGGCGTCCATAATTTACCTGATCAGGCCTCGGATGATCTTCTCCATTTTCTGGCGTATCGTTCGATCGAGGACCTCACGGCTTGTATTGCCCTGTCGCGGCCGTATGTTGATCATCGAATCAAAGTCGACTTCCCCCGTCTCCAGATCGATGCCGCCGCCCCAAAGGTCTTCCCGCCGGCCGCAAGGATCTCTTTGGGGACATCCACGACCACTTTCACGTAGCCCTGGAAATCTTCCGCGATTTTCTTCAATGTTTGCCCGTCTGCCTTTGCCCGGATAATAACGATCATGACACGGCTATTCTAACTTCGCTCCACCAGGGACACAAGATAATTCTTCCGGCAACCACGCGGAATCACAGGTAAGCGGCCGTGCGGATACGTCTCTCCAAGTGATACACGAGGAACTTGTTGAGGATGTACTTTAAGTCCCCGCGCACCGTTTTGGTGAGGCCCAGCCGCAGGCTTTTTTCCCACGGGCTGGCCTCGATATGGAGCATCGTCGCGACCGTCCCCCGGGCGATCGGGGTGAGGTTCGACTCCCTCGCCTCCCTCGTCGGACAACGGCCGCAGACCAGCCCCCCGGCCTTGAGGCTGAAATACGCCTTCCCTTCCACTTTTTTCCGGCACTTCACGCACGCGTCGATGTGGGGACGGAACCCGGAGAACAGCAAAATCTTGATCTGGAAAATGTGCACCAGCCGGTCGATGTCGGGGAAGGATTCCAGGCCCTTGAGATAGTCCAGCAAAAGCTGGTAAATCTTCACGTTGGGCTCTTCGGCCGGGACGATGGTGTCGACCAGTTCCAGCGCGTAGTGGGCGGCGAGCGTGCGGCGGTAATCTTCCCGGACCGGGAAAAAGAACTGTTTGAGGTCGCACTGGCTGATCAGGTGCAGGTCCGAACGCCGGTACTGGTAATAGACGATGTCGTTGACGGAGAATTTGTCGACGTGGCTGCCGAACTTCCGGCGGTCCTTGCGGATGCCTTTCATGACCCCTTTGACCTTGCCGTACTCTTTGGTGAAAAATACGGCGATACGGCTGGTCTCGCGCAAGTCGAATGTCTTGAGGACAATGCCTTCAGTTTTGAGGATCATATTTTACAGGTTATCCGGATACCCTTAAACTTTCCCAAATACTCCAAAATTTCCTGCTCCTTGGCGCGCATGGCGCGAATGTCCGCCGGAGCATGGTCGTCAAAGCCCAAGAGATGCAGGATCCCGTGCGCGACGTACAAGACGAGTTCTTGGGCCAACGAAGTGTCGCAGCTTTTGGCGTTACGGACGGCGGCGTCGACGCAGATCGCGATGTCGCCGTTCACCCGGCCGGGGCGCTTGTCGTCGCTCAAGTCAAAGGC
>JACRHQ010000098.1 GCA_016217585.1 Candidatus Omnitrophota bacterium
CCCGAAAGACCTCAGGGAATTGCGCGACGGTTCTCTCGCGAAATTGCAAAAACAGATCAAGCACCCCGTTCATTTCGAGGCTTGCGAAGATATCGGCAAGGGATTCACCGTCAGTTTCGATAACGGCAAATCCAGTTTTGATTTCAGCGAAGCGGCCCTGGCCGAATATTTGAGCGTTTACCTTAATGAAGAATTAGCCGCATTGTTAAAATAACTTTAGCGAAAGACCGCAGTCAGAGTCCGATGGGAAGTTCATACTACTATTTTTTAGCGAGTTTGCCCCTGCTTTTCTTTGACGGCAAAATGCCTCTGACTATTGAGGCTTTCCGGGAAGATTGTCGAAGACTTTTGACCGAAAAGGATTACGCCCTGATGGAACGATTGTGGGCGCCGGATCAAACTCTCCCCATCCCCGTCCCCGGGACCGGTAACCGCGTTCTCGACGCGTGGCTTCATTTTGACCGTGGGTTCCGCAACGAATTAGCTTGGTACCGTGCCGATCATCTCAACAAGGACCCTCTAAAGTATTTGCGCGGGGCGCGCACGCTTGTGTCTTCGCCCGTTGAAGATATCCAGCGGGCTTTGAAAATGGACGATCTTCGGGAGGCCGAAAAGATTTTGAGCAAGGCGCGCTGGCAATTCCTCGAGGAGTTGGGGATGGAGCATTATTACGACTTTGAGGGCGTGTTCATCTATTATTTAAAGTTGGAAATTCTGAAACGTCACCAGGAGTATGGTTCGCCGGAGGGGCGTAATCGTTTGCAGGAAATAAAAACAATGCCGTTGCCCGAGAGCTCCGACGTTCCGCTTTCAGCGGAAGTCGGAGTCCCGACTGAGCGTTAGCGAACGTCGGGACAGGTCGCGGCTAAAAAATAGGTTTATTTCAAGTAAAAGGAGTAGGAAGTGAGCGAACACACAAGAACGGGACAAGTGGTCGGTGTCAACGGCAACATGGTCGGCGTTGAATTCGCGCAAAGCGTCATGCAAAACGAGGTCGCTTACGTGCGCGTCGGCGAAGAGCATCTCAAATCCGAGGTCATCCGCGTGCGCGGCAAACGGGCGGAGCTGCAGGTCTTCGAGGATACCAGCGGCATCCAGATCGGCAACACGGTGGAATTTACGGGCCAGCTTTTGAGCGTCGAGCTCGGGCCCGGGCTTTTGGGGCAAATTTTCGACGGTCTGCAAAATCCTTTGCCCCAGCTGGCCCGGCAGTACGGGTTTTTCTTAAAGCGCGGGGCTTATCTGAAGGCCTTGGACGAGCAGCAAAAATGGGAGTTCACGCCGACGGTGCGCGTGGGAGAAAAAGTGCGCGCCGGCGACAAACTCGGCACGGTCCCCGAGAAGATCTTTGAGCACCGGATCATGGTCCCCTTCGCCCTGCATGGTGAATGGGAGGTCACGGAGATTGTCCCCAAAGGAAGCTACGCGATCCGTACGACGGTCGCGAAACTTAAAGACGCGGCCGGAAAAGTCCATGAGGTCTCGATGGTCCAAAACTGGCCGGTGAAGGTGGCCATTAAAGCTTATTCCCAGAAATTAAAACCGACCCAGCCGCTGGTGACGAAACTGCGGATCATCGATACCTTGGTGCCGGTCGCCGTCGGCGGGACGTTCTGCACGCCGGGGCCTTTCGGCGCGGGTAAAACGGTCTTGCAGCATCTGTTGAGCCGTCACGCCGAGGTGGACATCGTTATTGTGGCCGCTTGCGGCGAGCGCGCCGGCGAGGTCGTCGAGATCCTGGAGGAGTTCCCGCATTTGGTCGACCCGCGCACGGGTAAGACCCTGATGGAGCGTACCATTATTATCTGCAACACCAGTTCGATGCCGGTCGCGGCCCGGGAATCCAGCGTTTATACCGGCGTGACTTTGGCCGAATATTACCGGCAGATGGGGTTGAACGTTTTGCTTTTGGCGGACTCGACGTCCCGCTGGGCGCAGGCCATGCGCGAGATGTCGGGGCGTCTGGAAGAGATCCCCGGTGAAGAAGCGTTCCCCGCTTACCTGGAATCGCGCATCGCGAATTTTTATGAACGCGCCGGATTGGTGAGGTTGCGCGACGGCGGCGTGGGGTCGGTCACCATCGGCGGGGCGGTTTCTCCGGCGGGCGGCAACTTTGAAGAACCGGTGACCCAGGCCACGCTGAAGGTCGTCGGGGCCTTTCATGGATTGTCGCGCGACCGCGCCAACGCCCGGAAATACCCTTCCATTGATCCATTGGACAGCTGGAGCAAATACACCAGCTTCATCGAACCCGAACATGTCCGTAAGGGGGCCGCCATCCTTAAAAAAAGCAACGGCGTCAATCAGATGATGAAGGTCGTCGGCGAGGAAGGGGTTTCGATCCAGGAATTCATCGACTATCTCAAAGGCGATTTTTTCGACGCCGTTTATCTGCAGCAGAACGCTTTCGATAAAACCGATGAGGCGACCGCAGCCGACCGGCAGCAGCACGTGTACCGGCTCATGACGGAGATCATCGACCGGGAATTCCAGTTCGAGAACAAAGACGCCGCCCGGCGGTTTTTCCAGCAATTGCGGCAATCCTTCGTCAACTGGAATTCGGCGGCTTTTCAGTCGGAAGATTTCAAACGCAAAGAACAAGATATACGTCACCAAATATCCAACGGTAAAGTATAAAGGAACAATCTTATGCAAAAAGTCCACAGTCAAATTTTACAGATCGCTGGAGACGTCATCATTGTTGAAGCGCAAGACGTCAGTTACCGGGAGCTGGCGCAGGTCCATACGCCCGCCGGCATTTCGCTGGCGCAGGTCATCCGTTTGGACGGCACAAGGGTATCGCTTCAGGTTCTCGCCGGAAGCCGCGGGATCTCAACGAACGACAAGGTGCGTTTTTTGAAACGTCCGATGCGTATCGCCTATTCGGAGGATCTGCTGGGGCGCGTTTTTAACGGAAGCGGATTGCCGCGCGACAACGGTCCCGCGTTGACCGACAACATGATCGATATCGGCGGGCCGTCGGTCAATCCGGCCAAAAGGATCGTCCCCAGGAACATGATCCGCACCGGGATCCCGATGATCGATGTTTTCAACTCGCTGGTGGAATCCCAGAAGCTTCCGATCTTCTC
>JACRHQ010000099.1 GCA_016217585.1 Candidatus Omnitrophota bacterium
AGACGGCGAGCGTAACAGTGGCCGAAGGAGAATCCAAAGACATCAATTTTACCTTCTCCACACCTTCCAAAGAGTAGAGACGGGACACCGATGATCGCCCGCGCGCAACATCATCCGCACGAATTAAGTTTCTGGCGCAAATACATTTTTTCAACGGACCATAAAATCATTGGCCTCCAGTACGGCATCACGGCCTTGTGTTTTCTTCTGTTGGGTTTTTGTCTGATGCTCCTGATGCGTTGGCAGCTGGGATATCCCGGCGAGCCGATCCCCGGGGTCGGGAAATTTCTCGGGGAGAATAACGCCCCCGGCGGCGTAATGCTGCCGGAATTTTATAATGAACTGGGCGCCATGCACGGCACCATCATGGTTTTTCTGGGCGTTGTGCCGCTCCTCGTCGGCGCGTTCGGCAATTATCTCGTGCCGCTGCAGATAGGCGCGCCGGACATGGCTTTCCCTAAATTGAACATGGCCAGTTATTGGGTGTTCCTCCTGGGCGGCGTGACGATGCTGGTCAGCTTCTTTCTCCCGGGCGGGGCGGCCAGTTCGGGATGGACTTCCTATCCGCCGCTTTCGGATATCGCCACGGTCGGTCAGACCTTTTGGCTGATCGGCATGGTGTTTATTATCACCTCTTCGCTTCTGGGGTCGGTCAACTTTATCGCGACGATACTGCAGTTGAGAGCCCCGGGGCTGACGTTCCTGCGGCTTCCTTTTTTTGTCTGGACGCAGCTGGTCACGGCGTTCCTGCTCCTTCTGGCGTTCCCGCCGCTGGAGGCCGCGGGGCTGATGCAGCTTATGGACCGCGTCGCGGGCACCAGTTTCTTTTTGCCCAGCGGGCTGGTGATAAGCGGCGAGCCTCTGAAAGTGAGCGGAGGCGGCAGCGTTTTGTTATGGCAGCACCTGTTCTGGTTTCTGGCCCATCCGGAGGTTTACGTCCTCATCGCCCCCGCGATGGGGATCGTTTCCGAGATCATCGCCAACAATATCCGCAAGCCGCTGTGGGGATACAAGTCCATGGTTTATTCCGTGATTTTCCTGGGGTTCATGTCTTTTATCGTCTGGGCGCATCATATGTATCTGACGGGGATGGGGACAAAAATCAGCGCCTTTTTCCAGACGACCACCATGATCATATCGATCCCGTCGGTCATTATCTTGACATGTCTTTTTATTTCCCTCTGGGGCGGGTCTATCCGTTTTAATACGGCGATGCTTTTCGCGCTCGCATTTCTGCCGATGTTCGGCATCGGCGGCCTGACGGGTCTTCCCTTGGGGTTGTCCGCGTCCGACATCCACCTGCATGACACCTACTACGTCATCGGACATTTTCATTACGTTGTCGCGCCGGGGACGATCTTTGCCATTTTTGCCGGTATTTATTACTGGTTTCCCAAGATAACCGGAAGAAAAATGAATGAAATGCTCGGACACATCCATTTCTGGCCGTCGCTTTTTTTCATGAATTGCGTTTTTATGCCTATGTTCGCGCTGGGGTTGGCGGGCGTCTCCCGCCGGTTGTATGACGGCGGGCAGCAATACGCCCACGCCCAAGCCGTGCTTCCTTTGAATAAAATGATAACCGTCTGCGCTTTTTTTCTGGCGTTGTTTCAGCTGCCGTTTATGATCAACCTGGTCTGGAGCATGATCAAGGGCGCCCGGGTGAAATCGGATAACCCGTGGGAGGCCACGACGCTGGAATGGGCGACGCCGACACCGCCGCCGCACGGAAATTTTGCCCAGGCGCCGAAAGTTTATCGCGGGCCGTATGAATACAGCGTGCCTGGCGCGCTTAAGGATTTTTCGCCGCAGAACGAGGCTTGAGGTGATGGATACCATACCTTATACAGTGCAAGCAAGGGAGGACACGGGGCTTTACAACGCCAAGCTGGGTATCTGGCTTTTCCTGGCGTCGGAGGTCATGTTGTTCGGCGCGTTGTTTTCCGCGTATGTCCTTTTGCGGACGGGGGCGGGGGCCGGCTGGCCGGCAGGGGCGTCTGTTCTTCACGTCCACCTGGGGGCGTTTAATTCCGTAGTCCTGCTGGTCTCGAGCATGACCATGATTTTCGCCTGGGCGTCGTTGAAGGAGAGGAATTTTCCCAGGTTCAAGTCATGTCTGGGGTTGACGATCCTTCTGGCGCTTCTTTTCCTTGGAGTCAAATCCCACGAATATTCCACGAAGTTTGAGCATCACCTTTATCCCAATACGAGCACGTTCATGGCAATTTATTTCTTGTTGACCGGCGTCCACGCGCTGCATATCATCGGAGGCGTGGTCGTCAACGGCTATCTGTGGGGGCCGGGGAGCAAGATGTGGCAGACCGATCCGGATCGCTTCACCAACCGCATCGAGGTCGCCGGGTTGTACTGGCATTTTGTTGACCTTGTCTGGATTTTCCTGTTTCCTGTGCTTTATCTTTTATAGGGAGAAGCGACATCCATAAATACGTCCGGATTTTTGCCGTCCTTGTTGTTTTAACGGGGGTCGCCCTTGGAGTGAGCTCGTTGCGGTTGGGGCCGGCCGTGAGCATCCCGCTTATCCTCGGCATTTCCTGCGTCATGGGATTTCTGGTCTCCTGGCGGTTGATGCATCTTTCCTCCGGGGGAAAGATGATTTTTATCGTGCTTGGTCTGGCGGCTATATTTTTCTTTTTTATGATATTACTTATTTACGCGGCGCATTTCAGCGTGCCGGAAGGGTTGAAATTTGTCTCTTAAGGAATTCCATCTTGTCTTTGTCGGCGCCGCGATTTTATGCAGCATTTTTTATGGATACTGGGCGGCGCAGCAGTACGCGCATAATGCCGGCCCCGGCTATTTAACGACGGCGCTGGGCGCCTTTTGCGTCGCCGGGGCGCTGGTGATTTATGAGATTATTTTCTCGCGGAAAATGAAGGGTTGACCCGATGCGCGGGCGTGAAAAGGGAAACCTTGTCGCGTTTCTTCTGGCCGGCAGTATTTGCGCCTTGAGCAAAACGGCTTGCGCCTGCAGCGTTTGTTTCGGCGGGGCGGGAAGTGATCCAGCCAACACGGCCTTGCGCGCTGCGGTCGTATTTCTTCTGGCGGTTGTTTTTTTTATTCTGGCCCTTTTTGCCAGGTTTTTTCTGAGCATCCGTAAACGAACCAGACACCCGGCATCCGGATAACATCGTCAGGGAAGGGGCTATGGATATAACAAAAATGTTGAACTTGCCCATCGTCGCTTCAGCCCACGGGCATGAAGTCGACATGATTATTTATCTGGTCCATATCTTGATGTTTTTGCTCGCGTTGGGGTGGGGGATTTATTTCATTGTGGTTTTATGGCGATTTTGCAAGAAGAACAACCCGGCGGCCAGTTATGCGGGGGTCCGGTCCCATTTTTCGTCTGTTATTGAGGTGGCGGTTGTCATTTTTGAGGTGGTTCTGCTCGTCGGATTTTCGATCCCTTTTTGGGCCAGGCAGGTCAACGCCTTCCCGCAGCGTAAAGAT
>JACRHQ010000103.1 GCA_016217585.1 Candidatus Omnitrophota bacterium
TAACCCGGACAAACAGATCTTTCATTGTTTCGGCTGCGGTGTCGGCGGGAATGTCGTGAGTTTTATCATGAAGCAGGAACGGATGGAATTCCCGGAAGCGATCCGGATGCTCGCCCAGAAGGTGAACGTTTCCATCCCGGCAGATGAAACGCCCCAGGGGCACGCGGCCAACGTCCGCCAGGCGATTTTGCGCGTCAACACGCTGGCGGCTGAGTTTTTTCATAAAATTTTATTGTTGGATAAATCGGTCCCCGCCCGGCAGGCCCGGGAATATCTTAAAAAGCGCGAAATCAGTCTCGATGCCGTCCAACGGTTTTATCTGGGGTTCGCGCTCAACAGTTGGGACGCTCTTTTGAATTATTTGCGGCAGGAAGGGATGAGCCTCGGGCTGATGGAAAAAGCCGGCCTGATTATCCCGCGGGAAAATGGCCAGGGGTATTATGACCGTTTCCGCAACCGGATCATTTTTCCGATCTTTGACACGCGTGCGCATTGCCGCGCCTTCGGGGCGCGGGCCATGGAAGACAACGAGGGGGCCAAATATATCAATTCCCCCGAGACGATCATTTACACCAAGGGCCATCATATGTACGGGTTTCATCTGGCCAGGCAGGCGATCGCCGAAGAAGATTTTGTCATTATCGTCGAAGGATATGTGGATTGCCTGATGCCTTATCAGGTCGGCGTTCAAAACATTGTCGCCTCCCTGGGGACGGCCCTGACCGTTGAGCAGATCCGCCTGCTGCGCAGGTACACGCCGCGCGTGGTGATGCTGTTTGACATGGACCCGGCCGGCGAGGCGGCGATGATGCGCAGTCTGGATGTCCTGATCGAGGAGGGGATGGAAGTCAAAGTCGCCGTCCTTGAGGAAGGCGAAGACCCGGATTCGTTCGTCCGCCGTTACGGGGCCGATGCTTTTCGGGGACGGATTACGGGGGCGAAAACAGTCTTTGATTACAAACTGGACGTCTTGATCCGCCGGCACGGTGTGAATACCGCCGATGACAAGGCCAGGATCGCGGCGGGGATGCTGCCGACGATATACCGTTTTCCCAACGAGCTGATCAAGGCCGAATATCTCAAGCGGCTGGCTAAAATGCTGGATGTGCCGGAAGCGGCCCTTGGCCAGGAATATAAAAAAGTCGGACAGGCGCTTTCCTCCGTTCTCTCGGCGCGGGTCCACGAGCCGGCGGCGGTCAATCAGGCCCGTGAGCGCGCCGTCGAGCGTGGGCTTCTTAAGTTGCTGATTGAACAGGAAGACCTGATTCCCAAAGTCAGGCAGGAGTTAACCCCGTCCGATTTTCAGGACGCCCGGATCCGGACGGCGATTTTCAAGATCTTTGAGTTTTTTGAACAAGGCCGGAAAATTACGACGGCGAGTCTCTTGAACAGTTTTGAAGATGCCGGCGTCCAGCAGATGCTCTCGGGCATTGTGACGGAGGAGGAGGTCGCCGGCGATCGCCAGAAGTTGTATCAGGATTGCGTCAACCGCATCAAGCATGACCAGTTGAAGATGCGCCGCCAGCAGTTGGTCCAGCAGATCCAGGAAGCTGAATCGGCCGGGAATTTTACGCGTGTTAACGAATTGACCCAGCAGTTCAACCACTTTGTCAAGCAAGAGGTCTCAAAAAAGATATGAAACAATCCGCCAGCGCACAAACCGGGTTTAAACAGGACATTGACAAGTTAGTCGAGCTTGGCAAGAAGAAAGGTTTCCTGACCTATTCCGAAGTCAACGAAACCCTTTCGGAAGAGGTGCATTCTTCAGAAGAGATTGACAAGGTCTTTGATATCCTCGACGGTAAGGATATCAAGGTGATCGAGGAGCCGGAAGAGGAAGAGGTCGACCTCACGGAGAAGCTGGACGAGGAGTCCCGCGAGCAGGAGATCCGCCGTGTCCGCGAGGAAAACCGGGAAGACGAAACCTATTCGGATAAGTTCATCCCGCTTGATGATCCGGTGAAGATGTACCTCAAGCAAATGGGCTCCATCCCCTTGCTCTCTCGCGAAAATGAGATCAGCCTCGCCAAAAGGATCGAGGAGGCCGAGGTTAGATTCGCCCAGGCGCTTTACCGGACGGCGTATGCCCGCAAAGCCGCGCTCAAGGTGATTAACCAGGTTCTTGATAATGAGGTCAATGTTGAAGACGTGGTTAAGGATGAATTGGAGCGGCGGCCTAAATTAATCCGGGATTTAAAAAAGATTAAGACGGAAGTGGGCCGCACGCGTATCGGCACGGATAAATCCGCGGTCATTCTTTCGCAGTTCAAGCTGACTGCTTCTTTTAATGAGGGTGTGGTCAATGATATCAGGGAGATCCTGGATCGTGTTGAGAAAATCGAGAAGACGCTGAGGGTCGGGAAGACAGCACCTGAAGCGAAGACGCTACGCGGCGAACGCGTCCGATTATTGCGCGAACTTGGGCAGGGCGTGGGGGTGATCAAGGAAGATCTCAGGATCATCAAAATGCGCCAGGCCAAGTTCAACAAGGCCAAAAA
>JACRHQ010000101.1 GCA_016217585.1 Candidatus Omnitrophota bacterium
ATTCCCAGGACAAGCCCTTCGCCGAGATTGTATTCGTTCCGCCATTTTATTCTGGTTTGAGCGTCAGCCTCGGCCGGAGAATACAGGTCCACGTCGACGCCGCTGCGGACCATGCCGATCCTGTCGTCCGGGATCCCGAAGTCCGCGCGCAGGTGGTCCCGTACCGGGCCGCTGATGGCAATGACCGCTGTTCCCCAGCAGGGAAACAGCCGCCGGACAAGACGTGGTTTGAAAAAACCGTGACAGGTGGACACATACGGCACGCCGGTCATGCGCGACAGCCACGTCCCCATGACCTGGGTTATCCGGGTATGGGCGTGGACAATGTCTATTTTATGATCGCTGACCAGCCGTTTCAAGCGGGGCAGGCACGCGTAAATCCGGAGATCCAGTTCGGATTTTGTGCGGATGTCGAGCGGGATGACCGTCGCGCCCGCCGAGCGGAATTCATGTTCCATGTTACCGCCGCCGGAGCCGATCCAGACGCCGACGCCCTGACGGCGCATCCCCCGCGCCAGGGTCAGGAGATAGCTGGTAATGCCGCCGGTATCAAGGTGTGTTGTCAAAAAAAGGACATTCATTTTTTTACGTCCAGCAGCTCTTCAACCTTGCGCAGGACTTCCTCAGGGGTGATCTCGCGCATGCAGGCGTGGGTCATGATAAGACACCGCGGGCTGTAACAGGGCGCGCAGGCAAGTTTTTTTTCGAGGATAACCTCATGCCGCGCCGGCGGCCGGTGTCTTCGCGAATCCGTCGGCCCAAAAAAGGCGACCAGCGGCGTCTTCATGGCGGCCGCCACGTGAAGCGGCGCCGAATCCGGCGTGATATAGACGCGGCAGCGGTCAATAAGGGCGGCCAACTGCAGGATGTCCGTGCGGCCAACAAACACAGCGGGTTTGGATTTGGTGTTGTCCAGGAGCCGCTGGACAAGAGGTTTGTCTTTTTCCATGCCGGTAACAAGGACACGGATACCCCTGGCCGCCAGGAGATCACATAAACGCGCGATATATTCCACCGGCCAGTTCTTCGTCTGCCATTTTTCCGAAGCGGCGATATTGATCCCGACCATGCGCGGATTGTTGCCCAGCCACTCGGATTCCAGCAACTCCTGGACGGACTGCCGGTCTTTGGCCGACGGCCACAGCTCCAGGGCGGCGTCCGGCGGCATGGCGATACCCATTCCCTTCAACAGCTGGAATTGATGTTCGACGGCAGGGATATCATCGCGGCCGCCAGGGCGGGTCTTCAAAGGATGCGTCAGGAGATTCCCCCATTTCCCGTTGTCGTAACCGTAGCTCTCCCGGGGGAAACTCAAAAACGCCAAAAGATGGCTGCGGCGGTTGTTCTGGAAATCGACGATTTTATCAAAACGGTATTTGCGCAGCTTGTGCGACAGAAGAAACGTCCGCCACCACCCTTTATATTTATGTTTCGGGTCGTCCACAATGATGCCTTCGAGACAGGGGCAGTTCTGCAGGACTTTTCTGGAATCCTTGCCCACCAGACAATAAATTTTCGCGTGAGGGTATTGCGCGCGCAGCGCTTTTAACGCCGCCGTGACGAGGACCACATCCCCCATCGAGCTGATTTTGATAACGAGGATGTTGATGGACCGCACCAGTTCCTCGTAGACCCGGACCGTCCTGGACGCCATCTGTTCGAGGGTGAATTCCTTTTCCAGCTTTTCCCGCGCGGCCAGGACCATTTGCGCGGCGGTTTTTTTATCGTTTAAAACGCGCATCACGGCCTTGGCCATGGCGTCGATATCTTTCGCGGGGACCAAAAGACCGGTGCGGCCGTCTTCAATAATATCCACGACCCCGCCGACTTGGGTCGCGACGACCGGGACCCCCGCGGCCTGGGCCTCGAGGATCACCCGGCCGAAGGCTTCCTGGGTGACGGTGGAAAGGACAAGCACGTCCGCCTGCGCCAGAAGCTGCGGCACGTCGCGGCGGTTGCCCAGGAACTCGACTTGTTCCTGAATGCCTAACCTCTTGATTAAAATCCGCAGCTCTTCTTTATAAGCTTGTTTGCCGGCAGGCGCGTCGCCGATAATCCAGACGCGGATATTGGGCATCGCGCGGATGACCTTCGCCATGGAGCGCAAAAAAAAGGTATGCCCTTTGAGCGGCGTCAGGCGCCCGACGATAACGACGGTAAAAAATGACTTGCCCGTGGCACCGGCTCGTGCCACGTTGAATCTTTCCAGATCGACACTGCGCGGGATATACCGGATGCCGCCGGGGGAAACACGAAAATGTTCGATCATATGGCGGCCGATGACTTCGCTGGGGACGATGACCAGTTTCGGCCAGCCCATGACCTGGCTGAACATCCGGCTGCCGTAATATCCATGGCAGGTCGTCACCAGCGCCGCCTTTGTTTTACGGCAGGCGAAATACGCGATCCAGGCGGGCACGCGCGAGCGGGCATGGACCACGTCGACGTTTTCCTCAAGGATAATTTTGCGTAACGCCTTGATGGACGGCAACACCGTCCACAAAGATTTTTTGTGCACCGGCAGCGTGTAATGCTTCGTGCCCGAGGCCTCCAGCCGGGCGACAAGCTCTCCGCCGCCGGAGACGACGATGGACTGGTGTCCCTGCCGCGCCAGATAACCGGCGAGGTCGACCGTCCCGGTCTCCACCCCGCCGACGTTCAGTTCAGGCAATATTTGCAGAATTTTCATAAGCCAGGGCCCTAAATAATCTTTCGCAAGGCTTCCAGAATAGCCGTATTATCGTTGAGCGGTTTGGTCTGGATCTTCCCTTTGGCGATATCGTAAACGGCGCGGCCGATGTCTTTGATACTGCTGGCAAAAAGATAACCTTCCGCCCCCAACTGTTCAATGAACGCCAGATGCTTGTTCGAGTTCCGCTGGTCTTTCCGGCGCAGTTCCGGCAAAAAGACAACGGTCTTCTTCCCGGAACTGGCCGCTTCCGAAACCATCGAGATGCTGTCCCCGGAAACGACCAGGATGTCCGACAACCCCATAATGCCGCCCGCCGCTTCCGGCACGTCATCTTTGTTGGCGATGACCAAAAGCGGGCACCGCGGATGTCTGCGCAGCCTTTTCTGCAGCAATTCCTCGACGGCCGCCGGAGTGCGCCGCGAGGTCGTCGCCAGGATATCCGCGTTGATCTCCTGGGCCACCTCGGTGAGCTGGTGGACCAGAACCTTCAACAGGTGTTCGCTTAAAAAGATGTCCTTCGAATCACCGCCGATAAAAAGGCCGATCTTGATCTTCAGGTTATTCTTCAGATGGGAATAGCGCTTGAGCAGCCCTTGCGATTGTTCCTGCTTATATTCCGGGGTGATCAAGTTCGGGGCTCCCACCGTTGCCGCCAGATGCGTCCCCGCCGGGACCCGGCGCGGCATCTCGTGGCGCGGCAGGATGACCAGGTTAAATTTCCTGTACCCGAGGACCCCGGGGTTAAGGACCACGATACTTTTAGCGCCATGATCTTTGGCCAGGAAATAGTTAACCGCCGCGACGGATGAGCCGCAGGAAACGATAAAATCCGACTTGACCCGGGTCGCCCGCGCGTAAGATTCGTCCGTCAAAAACCATTTCAGATATTCCAGGTGTCCCTGGTGAAAAAACGGCGGCAACCATAAGTTCAAAACGGCGAAAAGGTTCCGGTGGAATTCGCCTTTGAACCGGACCGGGACTTCCTGGACGCTGGAACGGGTCTCCCGTTCGGCCAGGTTTTTTTGCAACAACCGGGCCACGGCCTGGGACTGGCGCACGTGTCCGGTTTTTTCGTCGCTCAAGATCGTGATCGACGCCTGGTCGGAATATTTCCAGATTTTATAAAACCACATATACTCCGACGGATAACGCCGGATATAATCTTCCATGATCCCGGTGATCTGGGAAAGATTGGCGGCAAGATCTTCCTCCATACGCCCCGTGTTGACCAGATCCAGGGGCTTGTGGACAATCATTTTATGCCGGCCGCCCGGCTGGCGATGGATGACGCTGAAACAGATCGGGACTCCCCATTTAAGCCCCATACGGATGGCCCCCACCGACATAGAGGCGCTGCGACCGAAAAACGGCACGAGGACCCCGTCGCGCCCCCCCTGGTCGACCACCATCCCGATGACTTCATTGTTTTGCAGACTCCGCACAAAATCCCGGGTCCCCATCCCGCGGTTCAGGACA
Organism: Candidatus Omnitrophota bacterium; assembly: GCA_016217585.1. GTDB lineage: Bacteria > Omnitrophota > Gorgyraeia > Zapsychrales > Zapsychraceae > UBA10015. The sequence continues at coordinate 4,169 of JACRHQ010000101.1, forward strand.
ACATACCCGCCGCAGGAACGGTAAGAATTTAAAAGTTCTTCCAGGCGGGTATACCGCGTCTGCGGCTTGACAATAACTTTGTAAGGCAGTTTGAGCATGGCGCAGGAAAGGTTGGCCAGCTCCCAGCTGCCGAAATGCATGGCCAGCATGATCGCGCCTTTCCCCTGGCCAAGACCGTGGGAAAGGTTCTCGATACCTTCGACGGTGATCAGGTCCTGAAAATTCTGGGGAGTGATCAGCGGCAGGCGGAACAGGTCGATAAAATTCTGCGCGTAATTCTGAAACAACTCTTTGGTGATGCGACGGATTTCAGCGGGCGGTTTGGAATCGGCGAAGACAGCCTTGATGTTGGCGTAGGCAATCGTTTTATGGCGGATATCAAAATAATAGGCCAGCGTACCGACAAGACGGCCGATCCATAGCGCGGCCTGAAGCGGCAACAACCGCATCAAGGCGCCCAACCAGTTAACGCTGTAAAAAATCAGCGATTCGTTGAACGAAGGCATTTTTTTCTTTTCCATCAGCAGGGACGAGTTCGATATTGAGGGCGAAGAGCTGGACATCCATACCCTCGCGGAATTCCTCACGCCCATCCGTCAATTTAACGGCGTCTTTCTGCGTGGTCACAACGGTGGTGACATGATTCGCCCGGCAATACTGCGCGATCGACGTAATATCCGTTTTACTATAGACATGATGATCCGTAAAGTTAAATGCGCGTAAAATTTCCGCCCCAAGACGCGTCAGAGTCTCGCCAAAAGTCTCCGGCGCGCCCAGACTGCATAGAACGCAAACTTTGCGGCCGGCCAGGACTTCGGGCGGATAGTTTTTCCCCGAATACAAATCCTCGACAGAAACCGGCCGGTGGACAGATTCCAGGACAGGCTGCGCGCATCCGATCTCTTTCAAACGCCGGCGGACCTGCGCGGTTTTTGCCCGGGTTGAATCTGTTTTGGTGAGGATAATCCAGTCGGCCCTGCGGAGCGCATTGAGAGGTTCCCGCAGAATCCCGCGGGGAAGCGTCCTGCCGTTTCCCCACGGGTCCGTGGCATCGATGACCACGATGTCCATGTCCCGGGCCAGACGCCATTGCTGAAAACCGTCGTCCAGGATAAAAATATCGGCCTGGTTCCCTTCCAGAAACGCCCGGGCGCTTTTGACGCGGTCGGCCCCGGCCAGGACAGGGACGTCTTCTAACGATTTCTCCAGCATGGCTGCCTCGTCGCTTTTGGACCGGGCGCTTCCCATGCCGCGTCCCATATATCCGCGGGTCAAAATGACCGGTTTCATCCCGAACCCCTGGCAAAGTTTGGCGATCCTGGCAACCAGAGGCGTTTTCCCCGTCCCTCCCACAGTAATATTCCCGACACTGATGACCGGCCGCGGCAAACGATGTTGTTTAAAAATCCCCTTCCGATAAAAGGCGGCCGTCACCTGGACGCCGGACCGATAAACATACGACAGCGGCAATAAAACGGCCTGAAGCATTTTTGCCCCGACGTTGTGTGCCCGGTCCGTGACCACGTTGTAAAAAAACGGTCTCATGGCCTCAGGATATCTCCAATGGCTTCCAAAGTCCTTCGCGTTGCGCCTTGATGTCTTCTGATCTCCTCGATAGCGGCGGCAGCAATAACCGGCAGCCGCGACGGATCGGCCAGCACCCGCCGGATCTGCGCAATCAGCCCGGGCCCATCCTCCACCCGGATGAGGGCGCCGGTCTTCTCAAAGATCCGCACAACATCGCGAAAATTTTCCGTATGCGGACCGACAAAGGTCGGCTTGCCGAAAGACAACGGCTCGATCATATTCTGTCCGCCGCGGCCGCGCAAAGACTTGCCGACGAAAACACAATCAGCCAAACCGTAAATATCGCGCAGATAGCCGAAACGGTCAACGATCAAAATATTGCGCCCCTCCTCCCTGCCTTGCGGCAAGCTGGAAAACCGCCGCGGCTGGAACCCCTTGGTTTGCACAAGACGGAAAATCTCTTCAGCCCTTTCCGCGCGGCGCGGGGCGATGATCAGGCGTAACGCCGGGAATTCTCCGGACAGCTGTTTAAATGCCGCGAGGATGATCTCTTCTTCCCCGGGGTAAGTGCTCCCGGCCACCAGCAGTTGGACAGCGTCGTCAAAGCCCAGTTGTCTTTTGTCCAGCGACGCCTGCCGCGGAGCTTGATCGAATTTTAAATTTCCGATAACATGCACGCGCTGCGGGATCGCCCCCAGCCGGACAATCCTCCCGGCATCTTCTTCAGTTTGCATGTAAAAGCCGGACACGCAAGTCAGCACCCGGCGCGTCAGAAAGCCGACCTTCCTGTATCCCGCGAATGCCCGGTCCGATATGCGGCCGTTGACCTGGATAATGGGGACGCGATTTCGATGCAAAAACATGTACAGATTCGGCCATATCTCCGTTTCCGCCGAAATGTAAAGGACGGGTTTGAGCGTGCGGATATAGCGACGGACGGCCCAGCTGAAATCAACCGGCGCGTAAATGACAGTGCATGTGGTCTGTAATTTCTCCCGGGCCAGGGCGTATCCTGTCCGGGTCACGGTGGAGACAACAAGCCCATGCCCCGGGAAGCGTTCGCGTAACCCATGGACAAGCGGGACAACGGCCAATATCTCGCCGACACTGACCGCGTGGACCCAGATTATTTTCTTTTCTTGGGCCGGCGAAACGGGCAACGGCCGCAATCCCATCCGTGTCCAGAACTCGCCGTGCCATTTCCCGCTGCAGACAAGATAAGGCAAATACATCACCGCCAGAACGCTGAAGATGATGTCATAAAGGATAAACACGGTGATCTCCTGCTAGGCCCTGGGATGGGCCTGGTCATACACTTTTTTCAAGCGGTCGGTCGTGACATGCGTGTAAATCTGGGTTGTTGAGAGGTTGACGTGCCCCAGCAGTTCCTGGACGGAACGCAGGTCCGCCCCGCGGTTTAACAGGTGCGTGGCAAAGGTGTGCCGCAAAACATGCGGGGAGATATCCTGTGTCGAACTCACCAGCCTGATGTATTTATGAACGATTGTGCCTACGCTGCGCGAAGATAACCGTGTTCCGTTTTTGTTAAGGAAAAGCGCGCGGGAATCTTTTTTCCGGTTATCCAGATAATCCTTGATCGCCTCGACCGCCTTGCTCCCGAGGGGAACCAGCCGTTCTTTCTTTCCTTTGCCGGCCACCTTGGCGATATTGCCGATCAGGTCGACCTGGTCGACATCAAGCCCGACGAGTTCGCTGACGCGGATCCCGGCGCTGTAAAGCGTTTCCAGGATCGCCCGGTCGCGCTTGCCCATGACCTTGTCACCCGGAGGGGTTTCCAGGAACCTGGTCACTTCTTCTTCCGTCAAAAATTTAGGCAGACGTTTTTCGCGCCTGGGGGACATCAAAAGGACCGCCGGGTTGTTGCGGATGTGCCCCTCCCTGTGGAGAAATCTGAAAAAACTGCGCAAGGCGGAGAGTTTGCGTGTCAGCGTCCTGGGCAGGTATTGTTTGGCCCGGATATGCGCGAGGAAACGGCGCAGGAACAAATAATCGATTTTCTCAAGCGGGGTCGAGGCGGCGAACCGGGCGAACTCGCGCAGGTCAAGCCCGTAATTGATGACGGTATGTCCGGAATAATTCTTCTCAACTTCGAGGTAAGTAAGGAATTTGTCGATATAACGGTCCATTATCAGACGTAACCGTAACCCAATGACGAAACGGGCTTCGTGGCCCTCACCGTTACCTTAACCAAGATTGCTGGAGTTTTCCCTGGAAAGATTATCCGTCTGTTCTCCCGGAAGTTCTTTGCTGACATACGTGCACTTGGGATAATGACTGCAGCCGTAAAAAGCGCCGCGCCTGGACTGGCGTTTGATGAGCTCCCCGCCGCAATCTTTCTCGGGACATTTGATACCGGTGGTGAACGGTTGCGCGAATTTACATTCCGGGAATCCCGAACAGCTCAAAAACTTCCCCCGGCGGCCCCATTTGACCACCATCTGTTTGCCGCATTGAGGACAGTACTTGTCGACAAATTCATGCTGCTTGATGATATTACTCTCGGCAAACGCCAGTTCTTCCTGGAACGGCTGATAAAATTCCGCCAGAAGCTGTGGATACTGGAGCTTCCCTTCTTCGACCAGGTCCAGGTTTTCTTCCATATGGGCGGTAAACCCGACATCCATGATCCGGGCGAAATACTCGACCAGGAGATCGCAGATCGCGATGCCGAGCTCCGTCGGGCTTAGATAGCCTCGTTCCCGGACAACATAATTACGGTAAACCAGAGTTTCGAGGATCGAGGCATACGTGCTTGGCCGGCCTATACCGTCTTCTTCCAGGGCCTTGACCAGGCTCGCGTCCGAAAAACGCGGCGGCGGCTTGGTGAAATGCTGGGTCGGGTGGACCTCGATCAACTTCAAAACATCACCTTCCGCGTAATGCGAAAAATCGATTTTTGTTTCCTCTTCCTGCTCATCCCGGATCAAGGCGAGGAACCCGTCAAAAAGAAGCGTTGACCCCGCGGCGTTCCATTGGTACTTGCCGGATTGGACCTCAACGCGCTTTTGCTCGTAAACCGCCGCGGTCATCTGCGCGCTGACATATCGCCGCCAAATCAATTCGTAGAGTTTGTACTGGTCCGGATCCAGGAATGGCCGGACATCTTCGGGTTTGCGCAAAACATCCGTCGGGCGTATGGCTTCGTGGGCTTCCTGGGCGGATTTCTTTGACTTATACTTGTTAGGTTCATCGGGCAGATATTTATTGCCATAGCCGGTCTTGATAAAACCCCTCAACCTGGCCAAGGCGTCCGCGGAAATGTTCACCGAATCGGTACGCATGTAAGTGACAAGACCCAAAACTTCGCCATTGCCCAGTTCAATGCCTTCATAGAGCTGTTGGGCGATGAGCATCGTCCGGTTGGCGTTAAAGCGTAACTTGTTGAACGCCTCCTGCTGCAATGTGCTGGTGATAAGCGGCGGCCCGGGCCGGCGCTGGACTTCCCGTTTTGAAATGGCGGAGACCACAAATTTTTCATTTTTAATCTCTCCGAGGATCTTGTCCGTTTGCGCCTTGTCCGCCAATTCGACCTTTTCACCGTTCATCTTCTCAAGCGAGGCGTTGAGCAAATCGCCGTAACCTTGCTTCTGAAGGTCGACGCTGATCTGCCAATATTCCCGGGGAACAAAGCTTTTGATCTCCCGCTCCCGGTCAACAATGATCCGCAACGCCACCGACTGGACACGCCCGGCACTCATCCGGGACCCAACCTTCTTCCAAAGCAAGGGGCTGATCTTGTAACCGACGATGCGGTCAAGGATACGGCGGGCGACTTGCGCGTCGATCTTCTTGCGGTCGAATTCACGGGGATGCCTGAAGGCCTCCAGGACCGCTTCTTTCGTGATCTCCTGGAACGTAACACGATAAACTTTTTTGCCGTCGCCGATATGTTCGATGAGATTCCAGCCGATGGCCTCCCCCTCACGGTCCGGGTCAGTCGCGAAGTAGATTTCTTTGGCGCTTTTAACGTCTTTTTTGAGTTTTGTCAGCAGCCTGGATTTATCCCGCAAGACGATGAATTTGGGCTTGAAATTATCTTCAATTTCAACGCCAAGGGTGGATTTAGGCAAGTCGATCAGATGCCCCATGGAGGAGAGCACCTTGAACTTTTCCCCCAAGAACTTGTTAATGGTCTTGACCTTCGCCGGAGATTCAACGATAACGACTGCTTTAGTCATAGATCCCTCGTCACCTCACGAATAATTTGCCGGGTAATTGTTTAATAAGATGTTTTAACTCCAGCCGGGACAACGCCACCGTCATGCGCAGGACGTCCGTCCCGCAGCGGTCAGCCAGATCATCGATATGGACCGGCCGGTCGCTGATGGAATCATAAATCAGCCGTTCTGATTGCGTCAGCGCCGCCAGGCCCTTGTCATCGACCGCAAGCGCGTCTTTGTCTTTGCGCGGTTCGCCCGTGACAGCCCGCAGGTGAGGGCTCAGGTCTTCGAGGATATCTTCCACGGAAGTGACCAATTTCGCCCCCTGCTTGATAAGGTTATGGACCCCCTGGGAAGTCATACTGTTGACGTTTCCCGGCACCGCGTAGACCTCCCGTCCCTGTTCCAGTGCAAAGTCAGCGGTGATGAGGGCCCCGCTTTTCTGCGCGGCCTCAACAACAATGACGCCGAGCGACAGCCCGCTGATAATGCGGTTGCGCCGGGGGAAATTATGCGCGATGGGAGGCATGGTCATGGGGAATTCCGAGATGACGGCTCCGCCGGCGGCTATTTCCGTGAAGAGTTTTTCATTCTCCGGCGGATAAATCGTGTTCAACCCGCAGCCGAGGACTGCCACCGTAGCCCCGCCGGCACGCAAGGCGCCCCGGTGGGCGGCCGCGTCGATCCCTTTGGCCATGCCCGAAACGACGGTAATTCCAAGTTCCGCCAGGCGCCCGGCGAATTGCTCGGCCACCGCCATCCCGTACAAACTGGCCCGGCGTGAACCGACAACGGCAATCGCCGGCGCTAATTCGACGGACAGTTGGCCGCGGACATAGACGACGACCGGCGCGTCGGCAATATCGCGCAATCGGGAAGGGTAGTCCTTGTCCTGAAATGTCAGGACACGGGCATGCTGGCGGGCGACAAGCGATCTCTCGGAACTCAAAAATTCATCTTTGGGGAACTGAACGATCGCCGCGGCAAGCATGGAAGATACGGCCTGATCGGCAGTCAGCTGTTCTTCGGTCAACGACAAAACTTTCAAAGCGCCGCCGTAATATTCCAGAAGCTTGCGGATGGTCGAATTGCCGATCCCGGCGACGGCATTCAGAATTAATAAAGCGTCCAGTTCATTCATCGGCTAGTAGACGAATAATCTCCTCACAGATTTGTCGCACACTTTTTTTATCTGTTGCGACCGTATAATCGGCCAGGGCGTAAAAAGGTTTACGCTGATCCATCAGTTGACGGATCCTCGCTTGCGGATCGGCCGTTTTTAATAACGGCCTGTCCTCTTTGTCTTTAACGCGCTGGTAAACGGTTTCGGGGGAGGCAGCTAAAAAGACGATGACGCCTTTTTTTCGCAGTTCTTTGATATTTCGCGGATCCAGGACAACACCGCCGCCGCAGTCGATAACAACCGATTCTTTTCCGGCAACTTCCCGTACCGCCCGGGTTTCCTGTTCCCGGAAATACGGTTCGCCGGATTCCTCAAAGATCCGGGGGATCGACCGGCCTTCGCGCCGCTCGATCCACTCATCCGTTGAAATTGCTTCACGTTTTAAGATAACAGCTAACTTCTTGGATACCACAGACTTACCAGAGCCCATGAACCCGATGAGCGCGATATTCTTTTGGGACATGGGGGAATTGTAACATGCGCCCCCACCCGTGTCAACCCTTCGACCATACATCTAAAATAATTGAGGCGCGCTCAGGGTTGACTCTGAGGGTGCCTTAACCTCTGGAAAACCAAATAGTTAGGCACCCGAAGGAGTCCATTTAGGAGTCAATTAATACAACCCGTATCCGTGCATCATCCATGCTATCAGGGCCTCCCCTTTAAAAAGGCTGATCAAGGCGCCGGCCACCAGAAACGGCCCATAGGCGATGGCTGTTTTCTTTGTGCGCAGCATTTCTAAAATCCCGTAAACGGCCCCAAAAAACGGGGCCAGAAAAAACGTAAGAATGGCCAGCTTCCAGCCCAGAAACGCGCCCACCATGGCCATAAGCTTCACGTCCCCGCCGCCCATCGATTCCTTCTTGAACAAAAAATCCCCCAGAATACCCATCGCGTAAATTGCCCCCCCTCCGACCAAAACACCGAATAAAGACCAGCCCAGAGATTTTAAATGGGCCAAGATCACGGACCCGGTACCGGCACTTATTCCATGCAATCCGGGAATGATCGCGCTGAAGAACAACCCCGCCACCATGCCGCCGACGCTGATCTCATCGG
>JACRHQ010000105.1 GCA_016217585.1 Candidatus Omnitrophota bacterium
AAGCCGTCGTTGTCGTCGTCGATGCCGTTGCCGGGGACTTCCTTGGGGTTCGTCCAGATATACCGCGGCCCGTCGGGATGCGTCATGTCCAGCCCGGAGTCGACAACCGCTACCACAATATTTTTTTCGTTGGCGTCCACCACATTCCACGCGGAATTTGGGTCATCCCAGAGGGTAAAACCGACTTTCTGAATGCCCCACTGGTCCTTGACATCCAGCTCATTTTCTTTGATTTCAGCCCTGCGCTCCATGCCCATCTTGATCAAGGAACCCATAGGGTTCGCCGGCGCTTCCTTGTTGCTGCCCAGGATACCGAGCATTTTTTTCTTCTTTTTGGCCGGGCCTTCGTCGTACAGAGGATCGTCGGGCAGAACCGGCGGCGACTCTTCCGCCTTGACCTTCTTCTTTTTCTTCTTGTTGATGAGTTGATCCGCCTGCGCCTTGACCTGCGCGACCTGGGCAACGGTGGACTGAATCTGTTTAAGCGGAAGTCCCGTGAATTTCTCAATGTATCCGGCGAAATCGATGCCGCTTTTCTGGACGAATATGTCGCTCCACTGCTGCGCGATGCCCATCTTCTCTAAAATAATACCCGGATTAAGTTTCAGCGCCTGCCGGGTGATGGTATCGACCAGCGCGCCGCCGGCGCTGTAAATTTTCAAGACTTTATTCCCGTCCTCTTCGCCGCAGGCGACGATCGGGCCCGAAACGGCCGGGTTACCGTTTTTATCCGCCGCTTTGAGCTGTTCTTCCTCCCGAAGGGAGCCTAACGGGCTGACGCTCTCTTCTTTTTGTTTCTTCTTGCCTGCCTGGCCGGCAGGCAGGTTAGCCGCATCGACGACATTTCCGAAACAATCCATCCCATAACCTCCGGCACTGTTCAAGCCAGAGGTCAAAAGGCTGGTCATCTGGTCCATACTGATCTTCCCGGGACTCGCCAGCCCCGGCAGACCCATGCCGACGTTAAAGCTTCCCAGAAAGTCCGACGCCTGTTTCATCTGGCCGACAGTGTTCTGGATCATGCCACTGGCCTCATCGACCTTGGCGAGCGCCATGACCGACGAGGGTTTGAAATGACCGCCGGCGGCGCCTTTGTCCAGGACAAAACGCCCGTAAGGCGTTTCCACGATAATAACGATCCAGGTGACCTCGATCGTCTTTGGCTTCATGCAGGCGTAACATTTTTGCGTCGAGCCGCGCTCGCGGGTCCGCATGGTGGGGACACTCTTGCCGGTATTGATATCGACGTCAACAGGAACGCAAAGGATACGCGGACATCCACCGGCGCAAGCGGGATCGGAGGAAAATCCTTTATCTTCACAGAATTGAACGATCGTTTCCTGCGGGATACAGTTATGACAGGTATAAGGTTTGCCGCCGCGGGTTTCTTCATGCTCGACGCACTCTTCTTTCTCTTCGTCGCAGGCGTGACTATCGCAGGGGCCGGGCGCGCCGTCGACGCATTCATGAAGCTCAACGGGCTTTTTCACGCACTGCCAGCAGTCGCGCTCGAAATCCTCGTCGGGGACGCCGTCATGGGGGCTGTCGTCCCAATCCGGAGGGGTGTCCACTTCCCCGGGCGCGCCGCCGGCTTCCTCGTTTTCTTTCGCTTTTTTCTTGTCCCACTCCGCGCGCTCCGCGTCGGAAATTTCTCCGTCTTTATCCGTGTCCTTCGCTTCAAGATCTTTTTCCTCAAAACCCGTCACGTTGCCGTCTTTGTCCGTCTTGATGTTATAATCCGACCAGTCCTGCGGGCCCGGATCGTTGGGGTCGCCGCGGAATCCCTTGCGCTCGCCCCCGTCGGCGGTTTTGCCATTCTTTAAGTTCTCCAGCATATGCGTTTCATCGAGAGTTCCGTGCTGCGCAACGTCATAGACGAGCTGACCGAACCCGAGGTTTCCACTATCGACCGCCTGCCAGTACCTTTCAGTGAAGGCCTGCTGTTCGGCGGCGCTCGGCCCCGGCGGCGGAGGCGCGTCCTTCTTTCCCGCTTCAACGACCATCGGGACAGCAAGTAACAACATTAATATAGGAGGAATAAACCGTTTCATCATTCTAACCGCATCTCGTCGGTCGTATCTCGTTTACTTTTCTAATTCAACATCGCTGGGTCCCAACGATCTCATCGAGGAATTTCTGGTACGTGTTTTTCGCTAACTGATTGAATGGCATTAGCCGTCCCCCGCTGTTCGCCGCTCGTCTACAAAACCAGCCTGTCCCTTATTCGTCTTGTGTCAAATGTCAGGTGTTATGTCCATTTTCAAAATGACCGGCACGGTTAAGCATGTTGTTAACTTTTCTCTCGCGGTTCTGGGGGGCACAGTGCGCGAAGCTCCGAAAAGTCATTGTTAGCTCTTGCGGCAATTTCACTCCATGCGCGCTTGAAAGCTGGCCGCCGAAGATTGGAGACAATGCCGCCACGCCAAAACTCCCACGTGTCTCGGGTAATCCGGTTGTACTGATTAAGAAAAACCTGTTTGTTGCAAAGGTCAATGTAATGATAAAACTCGTCGAAATATTGTTGGTGCTCATATCCGGACAGTGGCTCTCCCAATAGAGCCCTCGTCGGAAGCGTGGCTGCCAGCTCACGATACTCACGATCAAAGGAATCCTCGAACGTAGTGACGCTTTGTCTGCGAGTCAGCCCAAGCTGCCGTGCGGCCAAGAAAACACCGACGGCAGTAGCTACACTTGGAATTGCAGTAAATATTTCAGTCATGCCTATCCCTCCCTTTCTTGTTTCTCATTTATCCAGAGGCCAAAAATTAACAAAGTCCTGTTAAATGTTAGCACTTTTTTCTCGATTACATTTCTCACATAAGACTTGGATATTTCTTGCTGTATTCGCTCCGCCTTTGACACTTCCTTAAAAAGGATCTCCTCCGTACTAGCATTCGCGAATGTTTCTTTGAGGTGCTTTCGTCTATTAGCACCGGGAGTTCCCCTTGGGGGAACCTCAGCTTGCCAAACTTCATATCGCATTTTCTCACGTATTGATAAACCATCCCACCACTCTAAATCAACACGTCCGTCTTCAGTTCTTTTTATACCATCTTTCCGACCAAGAATATCCATCCAACCTTCCCCTTCGCTTAGGAGGCGTTACTGCTGGTGCCATGTCCAATCTCACCCAACCCGGCACCACCAGTAACGCCTCCTATTTCTCTATTTATTATATTTATTATTTATTGAAATCAAGCTATTCTCTTGCTGGCCCTTAATATTTTCAATCAAAACTGTGAAATATAATCCCAACCAAGCTCTCCGGATTTATACGGCATATTATCTGCGAAAAGGCCCCAGCGC
>JACRHQ010000102.1 GCA_016217585.1 Candidatus Omnitrophota bacterium
GGCAAGGACGTCCCCTTCCAGTTTGATTTTACGCAGCCAGACCCCCCGGGGGATGCTGTCGCTTAGGATATTAAGTTTCTCGGCCCATAAGATTTTTCGCTCGGGGATAGCGTTCTCCATCGCCTTGGTCGTCCCCTGCAAGGACCTCAATTCGCTGACGACCCTGTCCGACTGCTGTTTTTGCGGAAGCATCGCCTCCAGCTGTCTCTTCAGTTGTTTGTGATAGGATATGTTGCGGATATTAACGACAACCAGGACGATATGAATGACGACCAGCAAAACAAGCAGCCCACCGCCCAGACCGATTGTCACCTCCGGCGGAATATTAAATTCCCGGAAAGAAAATTTATTTTTGCGCTTTTTACGAAGCGAATAGGGGATTAAGTTAATTTCGATCATATCGATATAGGGCAAGGCCGACGGCCACCCCGAGCCGGATGGACTGTTGGCGAAGTTCCTCATCGGTGGATAAAGCCGGTGACAATTGCAAGAATCCCAAAGGGTCCCAGCGGTCCACCTTGATGTCGAAGGCCTTCGCGAGGACGGCCTCGATGCCGTTGAGCATCGAACCGCCGCCCGTCAACAGCATCCTTTTGATCTCATGGTTACGCTCCGTTGTAAAATAATCGAAGGAAAGCTTTATCTCCTGGACCATATTCATGACCGCGGGTTCACAGGCGTTTACAATCTGTTCAGATTTATCCGCGGGATGCCTTTTGAGCTTCTCCGCCTCCTGTGCGTTGACCCCCAGGACATTACTGATCATCTTCGTATAATCACGGCCGCCGATAAAGATGTCCCGGGTAAACCGCGGCAGTTTGTCGACCATGATCGTCAGATTGCTGACGGATTCCCCCATGTCAAAAAGAGCCATGACGGGTTCTTCCGGCCCGGCGACACCTGTGCCCAGGACATGGACGCCGTTGGCCAGGGCGACCGGGTTGATCCCGATAAAATCGGTCTGGATGCCGAGCCTGGTCAACAGCTGGACCCTTTGGTCGACCAGCTCTTTCTTGACCGCCGCCGCCATCACGGACATACTCTTGTCTTTACCCTGCGGGTCCAGGATGAAACAGTCCGTATAAATTTGCTCCTGCGCGAACGGAAAATATTTGTCGGCCTCGATGGCGAATGAATTCCTTAAATCGTCGACAGACATCCGCGGCATGGAAATATAACGGATGAGGGTCCCGCGCCCCGCGACTGCCGTGCAGACATCGGCATAGGGGGACTCGAACCGATCCAGGACTTTTCTTAAAGAAGCCTCCACGTTGTCCTGGACGACCGGTTCAATGCCCCAGTTTAACAACTCAAAGGCATTGCCTTTCTTCTGGATTTGGACAAACTTGCAATCCGCATTCCCGATATCCAGCCCGACGGAAGAACCTTCAGTTTTCGCGGGGATGAACCGTTTGACAAGATTAAAATATTGCTCCAGGATATTCGACATTTTATCTATATATTAAAGGAGCGGGTGCCTTTCATCAAGAAGTAATTCAAAAAAACAGGGGGCCTGATAAACAAGCCCCCTGTCATCGTGCTTTTCAGACGCACGTATTCAACACCATCATTACGGCGCTGACGTTAAAACACCGCCTGTGACCATGGTGTAAGTGCTGGTACCCGTTGTCCCGTCTGTCACAGGAGTTGCCACAACCGAGTATGAACCGACCGCCATAGCGCAGGTAAAAGTATACCCGGATATGGTCTGCGCACAGTAAGCCTGGTTAAGATACGGTGGAACCGCTCCGGTTAAGGCCGCTTCATTGGCCGGGTAATTGCCGTTGTTTGCCGTAGCAAACGACTCGGACGCCGTGGACAAGGTACGCAAGGTACCTTGGGCCAGCGCCTCATTAGCCGAAATCCTCGCCCTTAACAGGTTCGGGATGGCGATCGCGGCCAGCAACGCGATAATAGCGACCACGATCATGATTTCCACAAGCGTAAAACCTGATTGATTTCCTTTTCTCATGGTGATTTCCTCCTTTCTTGAAGTATTTGCGGACGCCGGGTTACTTGCCCTTCATCCGGGAGGCAAGAGAAAAGGAACGAAGGATGAGTCCGTTTCTTTATGTTTTCTCCCGCTGCCCGTCCGGCCTTATAACCCCGCGGCCACTGGATATTGCGATAAACTATGGGATTCTAACACCTCCTTTTTTATGTTGTCAATCCCTACTTCAAAAAAAATGCCTGTTCCCCACCACAGGGAATAGGCACACAAGCATGTCTGCGTTTTTAACAGCGGTAACTGGCTACCCCCGATGTTTTGATTTCTTGCCGGTCTTTCGGCAAGAAATCAATAGGGGGCCCTGTAGCTTTGTGCCCCATCCTTACGGATGGTTTACCTTTATCATCTGTCAAATGTGTAAACTGTCAGTGTAAGTATACCATCCCCTGCCTGATATTGCCAATCCGGCCCCGTCCTTCATTTTAGCGGGACCTGTCCTTCGACGGACGGGCTGGAACCGATCAAAGAAAGCTGCCTTTTAAGCAGCATATTCTCTTCTCTTAAGGAAGACAATTTCAAGTACATCCGGTACTGATCCTCGTCCCACGCCGCGGTATCGCTGGAATTTTGTGAATGGCGCAGCGAAAGTTTATCTTTAAGCTGCTGCTGATACGACTTCAACTGAACAATCTCATCGGTCAGGCTGGCTAAATATTCCCCGCCGTGTTCATCCGCAGCGACCTTTGGCGGCGCTTCGCCGGTTCTTTTTCCATCGCGGCCAACGTCGCCGGGCTCCGGCGCTGCCTGACGGTTTTGTTTTTCCCGCGAGCGCAAGCGATCGATCGTTTCTGTCTGCTGAACGTATTGTCTCTCGGCATTTCGCAACCGGAGTTGCGCTTGGGGAGTATTCTCGCGGCTGCGGTGGATCAGGGTGTCCAGCTCTTCTTTTCTCTGCAAGAATATTTTCTGCCGGCCGCCCTCAGCCGGGGCCTGCAGATGCCGGCGCAATTGAGCGATTTCCCGGCGATAAACCGTCCCCATATCCGTCTGGCTTCCGAAATTCTCTTCAACACGCTTGTCCGCCGCCAGGACTTCCTTTTGCGAAGACAGGGCTTCCAATTGTTTAAGCAGAGGTGGCATCTTTTGCTGGTACGACGCGATTTCCGCGACAAGAAAGTTGTTGCGTTCAACAAGCTGGTTATAACTCTTTCTCAATTCTTTCAAGCCGGATTCCAGCATCTGCTGTGACGACCCTTCCGGCGCGGGCTGGGCGCAGGCCCCCAGCGCATAGATGACGGAACAAAAAAAGATTAAGAAAAATTTCTTCATGAGATAATCTGGGTGATCGTAATAATGGGCAAGAACAGGGCGATGACGATAAACCCGATGACAATACCCAAAAACCCGATGATCAGCGGTTCGATAATGCTCGTCAACCCTTCAACGGCCGCGTCCACCTGGTCATCGTAGAATTCGGAAATTTTTAAAAGCATTTTTTCCATCTGTCCGGATTTCTCCCCGATACCGATCATGCGCGTGACCATGGCCGGGAAAACCTTGCTTTTGGCCAAAGGCGCCGCGAGGCTTTCTCCCGCACGGACATTGACTTTGATCTCGTCGACCACCAGTTCCAGTTCGCGGTTGCCTATTGTCTTGCCCACAATATCCAGGGATTCCAGGATCGGCACACCGCTTTGAATCAGGGTGGCGAGCGTGCGTGAAAACCGGCTGATCGCCACTTTCCGGAGCAGATTACCGAAAATCGGCAGACGCAGCAAGGCGCGGTCGATGATTAACGCCCCTTGGGGTGTCTTGTGCCATTGTTTGATGGCAATACCGGTGATGACCAACCCGAGGACGATCCATAATAAATCCTTCTTCAAAATATCGCTTATCGTAATGAGCATCTGGGTCATCGCGGGCAATTTGCGGTTAAAAGAATCATAGATGCCGGCGAACGTGGGGACGACCTTGACCAGTAATATCGTCGTGATAATGATCGCCATGCACACAACGACAATCGGGTAAATGAGGGCCGACTGGACCTTGCGCTTTAACCGCAAGGTCTTTTCCAGATAGGAAGAAATGCGGTCCAGGATCTTGCTCAAGACGCCGCCGGTTTCGCCGACCTTGACCATGTTGACAAAAAGGCTGTCAAAAACCGCGGGATGCTTGGCGAAAGCCGCCGACAGGCTTGCACCGTGCTGGATATCGTCGCGGACACTGACCAGAACTTTCTTGAAAAACGGGTGGGAGACCTGTTCCTGGAGGGCGTCGATCCCCTGCAGGATAGGGATCCCCGCATCCACCATCGTCGCCAGCTGGCGGGAAAAGATCACGATCTCATCGGCCTTGACTTTTTTGCTTTGAAACGTTGCCCGCCTGACGACGGATTCCTTGACCTCGTCGATGGAAATGATAACGAGCTCACGTTTTCTTAATTCTTCAATGACGGCGTTTTTGTTCTCGGCGGAAATTTTGCCGGCAACCGTGCGGGAGTCCTTGTTTTTGGCAATATATTTGAATGTCGCCATGCAAAAGTCTTCAGTGGGGATACTTCAGCAATTCTTCCCGTAGGATTGATCAATGGCCCGCTCGATTTCCCTGCGGGTGGAAATAAACGGGGCTACCTTGCAATTGGTGCGCCGGCACACGTCGGTCCTGACCGCCACGTCCAGAGGGTCCAGCATCACGAGGCTCAACACATCACCCACGCGGTCAAGAGGCACGATACAATGCTTAAAGGCCATCTCGCGGGGGATCAGGGCGATAACCTCACGCGTTATTTCATAACGGTCAACGGCGATATACGGGAGATGACACTGGACCACGAGGGCGGCGATGATGTCCTGCTCGTCGACAAAACCAAGTTTGATGAGGATCTCGCCTATATAACCCCCTTCTTTATTCTGGACACCCAACGCCTGTCCCAGCTGGGCAGGGGTAATTCTTTTTCGATCGATCAGGATTTCACCCAGCAAACGTCTTGTGTGCATTCTTTCCATCTCTTTTTTCTGTCGCTCGCGACAGCCATCCAAAGCCCCGATGCCCGGGAGGGGGCATGTCAAACTGAGGATTATTGTACCACACAAAACCTCTTTCTGCCCATGAAGAAAAACAAAAAAATCGGGTTGACCTATTCGCTCGTTGTCACCCTCAGGACCTCCTCAAGGCTGGTCAAGCCGCAGACGCATTTTTCCATCGCATCTTCCCACAGCGTCGCCATCCCCTTTTTCTCGCGGGCGTATCGCTTGATCTCGTCCGAAGATTTACCGTCAAGCAGCATCTCCCTGACCGTATCATCGATATCCAGGACCTCGGTAATCCCCAGACGCCCGCGGTATCCCGTATTATGGCAGGCCTTGCACCCTTTGCCGGCATAAAAGACAACGCGCGGTTTGAAGGGATAACGCAATTCCCTGATGACGTCTTTCGGGATTTCCGTCGGCTCCTTGCATTGTTCACAGATCCGCCGGCACAACCGCTGGGCGCTGATAAGGATCAGGCTGGACGCGACCAAAAACGGCTCCACCCCCATATCCACCAGCCTCGTCAACGCCCCGGCCGCGTCGTTGGTGTGCAGCGTCGAAAGGACCAGCTGTCCCGTCAAGGAAGCCTTGATGGCGATATCCGCCGTCTCGTTGTCCCGGATCTCCCCGACCATGACCACGTCCGGGCTCTGGCGCAGAATGGCGCGCAACCCCTCGACAAAAGTCAGGCCGATCTCCGCGTGCGTGTGAATCTGCGTCAACCCGTCGATCAAATACTCGACGGGATCTTCCACCGTGATGATGTTGCGGTCAACGGTGTTAAGGGTATTTAAAACGGAATAAAGCGTCGTCGATTTGCCGCTGCCCGTCGGCCCGGTCACCAGGATCATCCCGAAAGGTTTTTTAATGGCTTCTTCCATGGTCCTTTTGTGTCCTTCGGTAAAGCCAAGACCTTCCAGCCCGATAGATAAATTTTCCCTGTCCAGGACCCGCATGACGATCTTTTCCCCGAAGGTGACCGGGAGGATCGAAACGCGGAAGTCGACTTCCTTCTTGCCGATTTTTAATTTAAAACGCCCGTCCTGGGGGACATACGTCGTGGTGATGTCCAGCCGGGACATGATCTTGATGCGCACGGTCACGGCGTTCTGGTTGACCTTGGGGATCTCCAGGATATCTTTCAAGACGCCGTCAACGCGATAACGGACCCGCACCGTGTCGGCCATCGGTTCGATATGGATATCGGACGCCCTCTGGCGCAGGGCCTCCTTGACAAGAAGATTGACCATGCGGATGATCGGGGCCTTCTCGCTTTCATCGATGACATTATCCAGGCTGGCCCCCTTCTCCTGCTCGCTGACAATCTCAAAATCCCCCAGGTCGATGTCTTTGCTGATGTCGGAAACCGTGGCGGCCGCCTGGACCCCGTAATAAGCATCGATGGCCTTGAGGATATCTTCGCCAGTACTCATCACGACTTCAATCTCCTTGCCCGTGATATGCTTCAAATCGTCGACGACAAAGACATTCAGCGGGTCCGCGAGCGCCACCGTGATCGAATCCTCAAGCGCCGAAAGCGGGATAATCTTGTACTGGCGGGCCACGCGTTCCGGGATGATTTCCTTCA
>JACRHQ010000104.1 GCA_016217585.1 Candidatus Omnitrophota bacterium
CCCCAGAAGACCGACGATCTCGGAGCGGCCTACGGAGATGCTAAGCCCGTCGACCACCCGCCGCTGGCCGTATTTTTTGACCAGATTTTTAGTTTCCAAGAGATGTAAAGGCATCATTCCCTTCCGTGAGCAAGATTAGTTTCGGCCGGCCGGAAAGCGTAAGTTTCTTGTCGGCGCCGCTGTAAACCGCCTTGTCGGCGAACGACTGGTTGGCCCCCCGGATGATCACGACGTGGCCGCTGCAGACCATTTCCTTGATCTGCTTTTGCTCCTGGTCAAAATACATTTCCATCCGGTCGGCCTTGAGCGTCTGGTCCTCCTGGATCGCCACGACGTGATCCTCAAAAACGGCGTAAGACTTGCTGTGGTCAAGCGTCATCGGCCCGTCGCAGGTGATCGTGACCGTCTTTTTCTCTTCCGGCTTCGGGTCCGTGTCCATGGTCGCGGTCACATTTTTTTCGATCAGCGCTGTTTTCAAACCCGGCTTTGCCTCCATGCCTTCGCCGGTGAGCGTCATATCTTTGACGGTGATGACAACGGGATCTTTCGTTTTGACCAGGTCCGCGGTGCGGTTCCAGTCCAGGGAATCCGTGGTAAGTTGCGTGCCGCGCTGGCTGGTGATAACAACGTCTTTTTCAAGGTGAATATTCCCGTCGGTTTGGTTTATCGTCCCGCTCTCAGCCGTCAGATTCATCTTTTCCTCCCCGTAAGATTCAGCGGCGACGTCGGAGATTTTGATCTTGTCGCCCAGGATATCCGCCTTGCTGCCGTTAACGGCCCAGGCTTTTTGTCCATCTTGCGAATATCCCTGGAGATTAAACCCCTGGAACTGCTGGCCGGCGGCGTCTTGCGCCGGAGCGGGCCCCGCGAATATCCAGGGGCCAAGTCCAATCAAAAAGAACAGTATTTTTTTCATACCTTTGAATTCTCCATGTCGGCGACGATCCGGGGCCATTTCCCCTGGACCTTCAAAATCATTTCAACGACTTCCCGCACCGCCCCGTGACCGCCGCGTTTTTGGGTGACGTAATCCGCCGCCTTTTTGATCTCTGCAACGGCGTTGTCGACGGCAACGGCAAGACCGGCTTCGTTTAAAACCGGCAGGTCCGGCAGGTCATCGCCCATAAAACAGACTTCCTCGTCCTTAAGCCCCCATTCGGCGAGCAACCCTTCATAAGCGCCGGACTTAGGATACGCATCCTGGCAAACTTTGTCAATTTTTAAGTCCGCCACACGCGCCGTGACCGCGGGGGCAGAGCGCGCCGAGAGGATCGCGGTCTTGATCCCGGCCTGGCGCAAGAGGACAAGCCCGAAGCCGTCCTGCACGTCGAAGAATTTCAGCTCTTTCCCTTCTGCGTCGATCACGATTCTGCCGTCCGTCAAGACGCCGTCCACGTCCATGACCAGCAGTTTAACTTTCTTGATTTTATCGCGAAGGGTGTTCTTCATAGCAACCCGGCTTTCAGGATGTCCTGGACGTCCAGAAGTCCGACGAGCCGCCGCCGGCCGTCGAGGACCGGCAATTCGTCGATCTTCCGTTCCTTGAGGATATTGAACGCTTCCGCGGCCAGCTTGTCTTTCAAGATCGTCACCGGCTTGCGGGTCATGACTTCGGATACGCGCCGCTCCAGGATACCGCTGTCGACCTCGATCTGGCGGCGCAAATCACCGTCGGTGAATATGCCGACAAACTTCCCGTGTTTGTTCACAACACAGGCGGAACCGCACCGGGCATGAGTGATGGCCAGCAAGACGCCTTTGACTTTCATCTGTTCCTGGACCTTGGGAAGATGTGTCCCCTTGCGCATGATATCTTCCACCTTCAGCAAAAGCCGCCGTCCCAGAGCCCCGCCGGGATGATAAAAGGCGAAATCTTCTTTCCTGAATTTTTTGCGGACGATCAGACACGCCGCCAGGGCGTCGCCCATGACCAGGGTCGCCGTCGTGGAGGCCATCGGCGCGAGCCCCAGCGGACAGCCTTCTTTGTCCACGGAGACATCGAGGACGACGTCCGCGTGTTTGGCCAGCGCGGAATGCGTATTGCCGGTCATGGCGATTGTCTTTGAGCCGATCTTTTTAATGAGCGGTAAAAGCCTTTTTGTTTCTTCCGTTTCCCCGCTGTTGGAAATGATGACAACGACATCCTGGCGGGTGACCTGCCCCAGGTCGCCGTGGATGGCTTCCGCGCTGTGCATCCACAGACTCGGCGTGCCGGTCGACGAAAACGTCGAGGCGATCTTGCGTCCGATGATCCCGGTCTTTCCCATCCCGGCGACGATGACACGGCCCTTGCATTGATGGATTAAATCAACCGCGGCAAGAAAATTCCGGTTGATCCGGCCGGAGAGGTCCCGGACGGCCCTGGCCTCTGTCTCAATGACTTCTTTTGCCTTTTGGATCGTCATCGTCGTTTATCTCTTGCGTTTAATGATCCGGTCGATTGCCTGCAAGTCCTTTAACAAAGCTTTCACTTTACTTAACGCCAGCATATTCGGCCCGTCGGAAAGTGCTTTGGCAGGATCCGGATGGACTTCCATGAAGACCGCGTCGCAGCCGGCCGCGACCGCCGCTCTCGAAAGCAATGGGATGTATTTGCTCTCTCCGCCGGAAGCGATCCCCATGCCCCCGGGCTGCTGGACGCTGTGGGTCGCGTCGAAAACGACCGGGTAACCCGTCTCGCGCATGATGCTCAAGGAACGAAAATCACTGACCAGGGTGTTGTATCCGAAACTGCTCCCGCGTTCCGTCAATAAAATCCGCCGGTTGCCGGTCATTTCAATTTTCTTGACGACCTGGCGCATGTCCCACGGCGCCAGAAACTGCCCTTTCTTGACGTTGACCGCCTTGCCTGTTTTGCCTGCCTTCACAAGAAGGTCCGTCTGCCGGCACAGAAACGCCGGGACCTGGATCACATCCAGGACCTGCGCGGCCTCTTCAATTTCTTCCA
>JACRHQ010000107.1 GCA_016217585.1 Candidatus Omnitrophota bacterium
AAACACCGAATAAAGACCAGCCCAGAGATTTTAAATGGGCCAAGATCACGGACCCGGTACCGGCACTTATTCCATGCAATCCGGGAATGATCGCGCTGAAGAACAACCCCGCCACCATGCCGCCGACGCTGATCTCATCGGGGATGATCCGGTGCTCAAAGTCAACAAAAGTCGCCACAATGAACCCCGAGACCATCGCCAGATACGCCGGCAAAAGCGCGGTCAAGCCGTAGTATTGGTAAAACCCAACAAAGGTTATGGCGGTGATCAACTCCACGAGGAAATAACGAGGAGAGATTTTCTGACCGCAGAACCGGCAACGCCCCTTGAGAAGAATATAACTGACAAACGGAATATTGTCGTACCACAAAAGTTGCTTTTTGCAATGGACGCAATGCGACCGCGGTTTGACAACCGATTTTTCATGCGGCATGCGCACAATACAGACGTTTAAGAAACTCCCCACAATCGCGCCAAAAACAAACATGAACAAGCTCATATCACCCCTTTTTCCAATGCCTGACGCATTTTTTGTTTGATATCATCATCGAGCTGCACGTTCGCCCAGTGCTGAAAGGCCAAAACTCCCTGGTAATACAGCATCCCCAGCCCGTTGGCCGCGCGCGCGCCCCTTGCCTTGGCCATGCGCAGAAGCGGCGTCATCGGCGGATTATAAACAAGGTCATAGACCAGAAGGTTTCTGTGCAGAAGGTTTTCATCGACGAGGGGCGTATCATCCTGGTCCATCCCGACCGGAGTCGTGTTGATCAAAAGGTCCGCTTCCGGGATACCCAGGTCATCGATGCTCCGGACGGCTTCAACAATGCCGGCGTCCACCCGCGCGCGCAGGTCGGCGAGAAATTCCTCGAGCCGGGACGCCGTCCTGTTGTAAACCTTGATCGAATCCGGCCGTTCCGGGATCATGCACAGGACGGTCAGAATCGCCCTTGCGGAACCTCCGGCGCCGATCATGGCAATCTTTTTGCCGCGCGTGTTAAACTGGAGTTCGACCAGATGGGACAAAAACCCCGGCGCGTCCGTATTATAGCCGACCAGCTTGCGCTCTTTATTGATGACAATGGTATTGACGGCCATAATCTTCTGCGCCAGCGGAGCGATATTATCAAGATATCGCAAGGCCCGTTCTTTATACGGGACAGTGACGTTGAGGCCGAGGATCGGACTGCGGGGATCACGCAGTTTCTTGAAAAAATCGTCCACCCCGGATTCCTGGACGGGAAAAAGCTTGTAGACGGCGGGGATGCCCAGCGCCTTGAACGCCGCATTGTGCATCAGCGGCGACAGGCTATGGGCTACAGGATAACCGACAATTCCATAGACGGCCTTTTCCTCAGCCATAGAAATTTTACTTTCCGGGGGATTGGGTCGGCGCGACGACTTTGTTGAGGGCGTTGATATAGGCCTTGGCGGAGGCTTCCAGGATATCGGTGCTGGCCCCGTGCGCGATGACACTTTTATCTTTAAACTTGACCTTGATCGTTACTTCGCCCAGCGCGTCTTTGCCCTGCGTGACGGAATGGATCGAATAATCCAGCAACTTTCCTTTGACCTTCGTAACGGCGTCAATGGCCTTGTAACAGGCGTCCACGGGCCCGTCGCCGGAAGAACTTTTCTTATACGTTTTTGTCTTTGATCTCAAAACGATGGTCACTTCCGTCTTGATATTCGTCCCGCTTCTGGTGGCCAGGCTGACCAGGCTCCAGGTTTTTTCCACGGTCTTGATCTCGTCCTCAACAATAGCAATCAAATCTTCATCGAAGATCTGTTTTTTCTTGTCGGCAACGCGCTTGAAACGCTCAAAGGCCTGCTGCGCCTGCGCGTCCGTCAGATCGATGCCAAGGTGTTTCAGCCGGGCCCGGAAGGCATGCCGGCCGGAGTGCTTGCCCAAAACCAGTCCGGTCCCCGTAAAGCCGACATCTTCGGGGCGCATGATCTCATACGTCGAGCGCTCCTTCAAGATGCCGTCCTGATGGATGCCGGCCTCGTGACGGAACGCGTTATTGCCGACGACCGCCTTGTTGGGCGGGACCGCAAACCCCGTGTATTTGCTGACCAGACGGGAAACCCGGCAAATTTCCGGTGTATTGATATTCGTGACACAACCGTAAATATCAGCACGCGTCTTTAAAGCCATCACAATCTCTTCCATCGAGGCATTCCCGGCGCGTTCGCCGATGCCGTTGACGGTGCATTCAACCTGCCTGGCGCCGTTTCGCACAGCCGACAAGGAATTGGCAACCGCCAAACCCAGGTCATCGTGACAATGAACGGAAATAATTGCCTTATGAATATTCGGGACGTTATTCTTGATGTCCGCGATCAATTGGCCATACTCGGCGGGTGTCGCGTAGCCGACCGTATCGGGGATATTCACGGTCGTCGCCCCGGCGTCGATGACCGCCTCCAGGATGCGATACAAAAACAATTTTTCCGAGCGGGAAGCGTCTTCGGGAGAGAATTCCACATCGGCACTTCTGTGACGGGCGTATTGAACGGCGTCGACGGCCATCTGCAAGATTTCTTCCTGTGTCTTTTTTAATTTATGCTGCATATGAATTTTAGAAGTCGCCAGAAAGACATGGATGCGTGAGCGGGCAGCCGCCTTTAAGGCATCAGCCGCCGCGTCAATATCCGCCTTCAAAGAACGTGCCAACCCGCAAACGATCGAACCCTTGATATGCCTGGCAACGCTCTTGACGGAATCGAAGTCCCCTTTGGAAATGACCGGAAACCCGGCCTCGATGATATCGACTCCCAGGCGCTCCAGCGCGTGGGCGATCTCCAGCTTTTCGCGCTCGTTCATGCTGGCGCCGGGCGCCTGCTCGCCGTCGCGCAGCGTGGTGTCAAAAATAAAAACCCTGTCCCGCTCTTGGCTCATCGTAACACGCCTGATGTTTCCGTCGTTTCCTGAAACCTTTTTATGGCTTCGCGGACGAACTTTAAGGAAACCGTCGCCCGGCCTTTGCCGGAGTTGTTCGCGTGCGAATAAATCTGGATATGATCGAGTTCCGACACTGTCACATGCCGGCATTTGATACCTTCCAGGCGGATATTCAAGCCCACTCGTCGGATGTTCGTTGTTTCGATCCCGAATACGCCGACGAATTCCTTGAGCGTCTTTTGCGAATATCCCCACTTATGGTTACCGAAATGCCCGATATAAATCCTTGATTCCCACAGATTCTCGCCGAAAATGAAATCCACAAAATTGTCATAGCCGAATTTAAAATACCGGAAAAGGGTCGTTTTAAAATCCGGCACTTGCAGGATTATTTTTCCGCCGACCTTCAAAACCCGCGTCCATTCATAAAAAACCGGATAACGGATATATTTATCAAAGTGCTCCAAAAGATCTTCAGCGAGAAGCTCATCCGCCGTTTGGTCCGCGTACGGCAGGGGCCGTGTTATATCATGCACCAGATCCGGCCGGCATTCGGGCACCGAATCGATATTGACCCACCCTTCCAGCTTCTTCGTGCCGCAGCCCAAGTGAAGTTTCATTTCTTCATCCACGACATCATGGCCCGCAACTCTTGACCCACTTTTTCCACGGGATGATTTTTGGAGTCTTCCCGGTACTTGTTAAAATCCGGCCGGCCGTTTTTGTTCTCCCTCATCCACTCGCGCGCGAATTTCCCGGACTGGATTTCCTTTAATATCTTTTTCATTTCTTTGCGGGTACGGTCGGTGATGATGCGCGGCCCGCGCGTGTAATCGCCGTATTCCGCCGTGTCGGAAACACGCTGGCGCATGCCGACGATCCCGCCTTCATAAATCAAATCCACAATCAATTTTAATTCATGCACACACTCAAAGTAAGCCATCTCGGGCGCGTAACCGGCCTCGATGAGCGTTTCATAACCGGCCTTGATCAACGCGCTCGTCCCGCCGCACAAAACAACCTGTTCACCGAAAAGATCGGTTTCGGTTTCCTCCTTAAAGGTCGTTTCAAAAATCCCCGCGCGGCCGCCGCCGATGCCTTTGGCATAAGCCAAAGCGTCCTTTAACGCGTTTCCCGACGCGTTTTGGTGGATCGCCACAAGACACGGGACGCCTTTACCTTCTTCAAATTGCCGGCGCACCAGGGCACCAGGTCCTTTGGGCGCGATCATCCAGACATCCACATCCTCCGGAGGTTTGATCCGCCCGAAGTGAATGTTAAATCCATGCGAAAACGCCAGCGACTTGCCTTTTTTAAGGTAACGCTTGATGGACTTGCGATAAAGTTCACCCTGCACATGGTCCTGCGTCAGGATCATGATGACATCGGCTTTTTTCGCCGCCACGTCGGCATCGACGGGTTCAAAACCGTCTTTCTTGGCCTGGTCATAATTGACCCCGCCCGGCCTTTGCGCGACGAGAACATTCAGACCACTGTCCCGCAGACTCAGGGCCTGGCCGCGGCCTTGAATGCCATAGCCAACGATGGCGATGGTCCGGCCTTTATACACGTTTAAATCCGCATCTTTGTCATAGTAAATTTTAGCCATCAATTTTTCCTTTCACGATTTCTTCAGGTCAAGTGACAAATTGGCGTTTATTTTAACACAGCAAATACCTTAGCGTCAAATGCAATGCTGATTGCTTGATCTTGCGCAACCTGTTGGGGGACTTTGGATTCCTGCGAGAAACTAATAACGATAATGTTCCGACTTATAGGGCCCGTCCAGGGGGATGCCGAGGTAATCGGCTTGCTTGCGCGTGAGCCTGGTGAGTTTCGCGCCGAGAAGGTCCAGATGCAACCGGGCGACTTCCTCATCAAGCGTTTGGGGGAGGCGGTAAACACCGATCTTGTGGTCTTTTTGCCAGAGTTCGATCTGGGCCAGGGTCTGATTGGTAAAGGAATTGCTCATGACAAAGGAGGAATGTCCCGTGGCGCAACCGAGGTTGACCAACCGGCCTTCCGCCAGGACAATGACCGAATGGCCGTCGGGGAAACGGTATTCATCGACCTGCGGTTTGATGTTGATCTTCTTGATGCCCGGGACGCGTTCTAAAGCGCCAATCTGGATCTCGTTGTCAAAATGACCGATATTGCACACGACCGCCTTGTCCTTCATTTTTGCCATGTGGTCCACCGTAATGACCTCGCAATTCCCGGTCGCGGTGACGTAAATATTCCCTTCAGACAAGGCATCCTCCAGTGTTCTCACCGCATACCCTTCCATCGAAGCCTGCAGGGCACAGATCGGATCGATCTCGGTGATGATCACCCTAGCGCCGTAACTGCGCATCGATTGCGCGCAGCCCTTGCCCACGTCGCCATACCCGCAGACGACGACGACTTTTCCGGCCAACATGATGTCCGTGGCCCGCTTGATGCCGTCGGCCAAAGATTCCCGGCAGCCGTAGAGATTGTCGAATTTTGATTTGGTGACCGAGTCGTTGACGTTAAACGCCGGGAACAACAACTTGTTCTCTTTCATCATTTGATAAAGGCGGTGGACGCCGGTCGTGGTCTCTTCCGAAACACCTTTAATCTCTTTGACAACGCGCTGCCACCTGGTTTTGTCTTGAGCCAATATTTTCTTTAAGCAGGCATATAACGCGACTTCATCCTCCGTGTCGGCTTTTTTATCCAGCACACGCGGGTCTTTTTCAGCTTCGCAACCCTTATGGACCATCAACGTCGCATCTCCGCCGTCATCGACAATAAGATTCGGCCCTTGACCGTCGGGGAACGCCAGCGCGCGTTCCGTGCACCACCAGTATTCCTCGAGCGTTTCGCCTTTCCAGGCAAACACCGGGACCCCCAGATCCGCGATGGCCGCGGCCGCGTGGTCCTGCGTTGAAAAGATATTGCAGCTGGCCCAGCGCACGTCAGCGCCCAGGGCCTTGAGCGTCTTGATCAGGACCGCGGTCTGGATCGTCATGTGCAAAGACCCTGTGATCCTCGCACCGGCCAAAGGGTCCTTCCCTTTATAGCGCCGCTGCAAGGCCATCAGGCCCGGCATTTCGCTTTCAGCCAGCTCGATTTCCTTATGTCCCCACGACGCCAGGGACATATCCTTGACTTTGTAATCGTTAGTCATGATTTTCTGTCTTGGTACAACCAATACGTTTTGCTTGCGCGTTTTTACCGCAAGGCCGTTGCCGCCTTTTCCAGCGCGGCCGCTTTGGATGTTTTTTCCCATGAAAATTCTTCCCGGCCGAAATGTCCGTACGCGGCCGTTTTCTGATAGATCGGTTTCTGAAGATCCAAATCCCGGATGATGCCCCGCGGCGTCAGATCAAAATTCTTCCGGACCAGTTCGACCAGGTCCTGCTCGGAAATCTTGCCGGTTCCGAAGGTGTCGATCATGACGCTCACCGGATCGGCGCGTCCGATAACGTAGCTGAACTGGATCCAGCACTTGTGCGCCAGTTTCGCGGCGACAATATTCTTGGCGACGTATCGTGCCATGTAGGTGGCGGAACGGTCGACCTTGGTCGGGTCTTTGCCGGAAAAGGCGCCGCCGCCATGCGAAACAACGCCGCCATAAGTGTCCACGATGATCTTGCGGCCCGTCATCCCCGTATCCGACTGCGGGCCTCCGACAACGAATTTGCCCGTTTCGTTGACATAATATTTCGTTTTACCATCCGTCAATTTTCCAAGGATCGGGGCAGCGATCGTTTTGATGATCTCGTTTCTGGCCTCGTCCGTAATTTTTTTGCCTGTTTTATCCAGAATTTCCTCGGTATGCTGGCAAGCCAGGACAACCGCATCCACGCGCCTGGGCACGCCGTCTTCATATTCAACGGTAACCTGGCTTTTGCAATCCGGGCCGAGATAACTGAGGATGTTCTTTTTGCGGACCTCCTCCACGCGCTGGACAAGTTTATGCGCCAGTATAATGGGAAGCGGCATCAATTCCGGT
Source organism: Candidatus Omnitrophota bacterium (assembly GCA_016217585.1). GTDB lineage: Bacteria > Omnitrophota > Gorgyraeia > Zapsychrales > Zapsychraceae > UBA10015. The sequence continues at coordinate 6,882 of JACRHQ010000107.1, forward strand.
GTCTCATCGCAGGCGTAACCGATCATGATCCCCTGGTCACCGGCCCCGCCGGTGTCAACGCCCTGCGCGATGTCCGGCGACTGACCAACAATGACGTTCAAAATCCCAC